>CAYPNN010000035.1:0-4528 GCA_964412065.1 uncultured Candidatus Bathyarchaeia archaeon | reverse complement strand
AACAACACCTTCTACACGATGGACGGCTCACTCGGGCTCAGGGAGAAGCTGAGCGCCTTCGACGGAGGAAAAATCGTGGTGACGACGCCCGAGATGCCCATCGCGTGCCCCGGGGCGCCCAGCAAGTTCACCGTGCTGCTCGACGACTACCTGAGGTACGTGAGATCCGGGGGCATCAGGGAAAAGACCGAGATCAAGTTCCTGTGGCCCATAAACAACGTGGGGCCGCCGGTCTACGACGAGAAGGTGATCAGCGGCTGCGCTGATAGGAACGTGGACCGCCGATACAACTTCAAGACGGAGTCGGTGGACCCCGAGGCTAAGACCGTCACGTCGGCGGACGGCGATACGGTGGACTACGATCTCCTCATCTCCATCCCGCCCCACAGGGGCGCCAAGGCCATGCTGGACTCGGGGATAAGCGACGACAAGGGGTGGCTGCCCACCAACAAGTACACGCTCCAGTACAGCAAGTCGCCTTCTGAGAGCTACGACGAGGTCTACGCCATCGGCGACGGCGGCCCCATCACCATGAACAAGATGGGCATAAACGCCCACTTCCAGGCACTGAAGACCGGCCAGAACCTGATAAACGACTACCACGGCAACGGCGTCAAGTCCATCTACAAGGGCGAACAGGGCTGCCCCATCGTTGAGTCGTCCTACACGCCCTCGACGGACGGCAAGGCGTACATGGTGACGTGGACGTACGGCAACCCCGCCAAGTCGTTCAGCTCGGGGAAGATGGGGTGGCTCATCTACCGGATGTACTACTACATCTACTTCGATCTGACGGCGAAGGCGATAATGTAGGTGGTGAACATGACAGAGAAAACGAGTAGCGGAGTAACCCTGGAGCCCCACACCGTCGAGTCGATGGTCGAGCTCATCGACACCTTCGGGCTCATCATGACCTTCCTGAACGACCAGGCCATACAGGACCTTTCAGGCATGATGGCGCAGCTGCTGAAGCTGGTGAACGGCCTCACCGGGAGCGACATCGCCGACCTCCTGGAGGCGGCGCTGATGGACCCGGAGTTCGACAAAGCCATGATCGACCCGCCGAAGGTCGGCCTGTTCGGCATCCTCGGCGCCCTGGGCGACGAGGACACCCAGAGGGGTGTAGGCATCCTCCTCGCGTTGGTGAAGGCTCTGGGGAAGGCCTCGACGAGATAGCCAAGTCTCCATTTTTCTTTTATCATTTACAGCAGCCTAAGGGGGGATCTGGTGGTTCCGACCCGTAATATTTAATTCAGCTCCACACCTATTATCGGAGGGCGAAACAGTGGAACACTCCATCGTCGTGGAAGGGCTCACCAAGAGGTACGGCGATAAGCTGGCGCTCGACGGCGTCAGCTTCAAGGTTGAACGCGGCGAGGTGTTCGGCTACCTCGGCCCCAACGGCGCGGGCAAGTCCACGACCATAAACATACTCTCGGGGCTCATCAAGCCCACCGACGGCACAGCCGTCATAGACGGACACGACTTGAGACGCGAACGCGTGGAGATCAAGAGAAAGATAGGCGTAGTCCCTGAGGCGTCCAACCTCTACGACGAGCTGACCGTGCGGGAGAACCTCGGCTTCGTGTCGAAGCTCTACCACGTCCCGAGGCGGCTCCGGGGGGAACGTATAGCCCGGCTCCTGGACTCATTCGACCTCGAAGAGCACGGGGGCAGGCGCTTCGGCGGGCTCTCCAAGGGCTTGAAGCGGCGAACCGTCTTAGCCGCCGCGCTGATCCATGAGCCTGACATACTCTTCCTCGATGAGCCAACCTCCGGGCTCGACGTCGTGAGCGCGAGGACGCTGCGGCGCATGATCGAGGGGTTCAAGGAGAGGGAGATCACCGTCTTCCTCACCACCCACTACATAGAGGAGGCGGGCAGCCTCTGCGACCGCATAGCCATACTCGTCCGCGGAAAGATAGTGAAGACCGACACGCCGCAGGCGCTGGAGGCCGCCGCCCAGGAGATGCCTGTCCTGGATGCCAGGGTGGATCACGGTGAACGTTTGACGGAGGAGGCTCTGGGCGGGGTGCCGGCGCAGGGCGTCAGGGTCACGGGCGACAGGGTCAGGATCTACACGCGTGACGTACCGGGCGCCATAAAAGCCCTGTCCCGCGTCTCCGAGGAGCTGGGGTTCTCCATAACGGAGCTGAACACCTCGAAGCCCAGCCTCGAGGACGCCTTCATCAGGCTCACGGGGCTCTCCGCCGACCAGATGAAGACCGAGAAGGAGGGTAGGCGGTGAGCGTCGCGGAGGAGCTCGAGGGGATCGCAGCCATCGTGGAGAAGGACCTCAAGGCGTACTACTTCAAGCCCCCTAACATAAGCTGGGGCATACTTTTCCCTGTGGTGCTGGCGCTGGCGTTCAGCCTCAGGAACCCGGATGGGTTGACTGAGCTCGCCCCCGGCCTCGTCGCGATGGCGGCGCTCTTCGGGACCACGAGCATGGAGGCCATCGTGATAACCTTCGAGAAACGGGTGGGGGCGTTCGAGAGGCTGCTGCTGGCCCCGGTGAGCCACGCCTCCATAATGCTGGGGAAGATACTGGGCGGCGCCGTGTTCGGCGTCGTCATCTCGGCTGTGATGACGGTTCTCACCACAGTCTTCCTCGGAGCCCAGATGACGGACGTCCTTGGGTTCGCAGCGGCGCTCCTGTTGACGGTCCTGGCCCACTCGGCTCTTGGGGCGCTGGTCGCCGTCTCCGTGAAGGAGGTGTTCGAGGCTCAGACCCTCAGCAACTACTTCCGCTTCCCCATGATATTCCTCTGCGGCGTCTTCATACCGTTGCAGCGGATGCCCCTCGTCCTCCGGTACGTTGCCCGCCTGCTTCCTCTGACGTACTCCGTCGACGCCTTCGGGGCGGTCATGGGCGGAGACGGGGCGGGTCTCCTGCTCGACCTAGCCGTCCTGACCGGCTACTGCTTCGTGCTGGTCGCCTCATCCGTGCGTCTCCTGAGGAGGAACCTGTGATCAGAGGAGAAGACCCCAGCTTGACGGTCGTCCTCGCCCTGGGAGAACCCCACCTCCGGTACATCCTATCGCCAGCCCTCGGACACAGGTTCTGCGGCCTGGCTTCGGTCATTCCATGAGTCTGAGATACTCCTCGCTGGGCATGACGTGGCCGTACATCAGGGGCCAGCCGTGGCCCAGCAGGTACCTCTTCTGCCCCTGCTTGACGGGGCCGTCCATGGACTCGACCAGGTCTGACAGTATGTAGGTGAAGAACCCCCTGCCCCAGCCGTCCACGACGGTCGCGTTGACGCACCCATCCGCGTAGAACCCCGCGACCAGGTAGGCTTCGGAGCCTATGGCTTCTCTCAGCTGGGGGTTGGTGAAGGCCGAGTAGCTGTTCTTCACCACTACCTGGTCTCTGGGCTTCACCTCTATCCCTGGCTGGAACTCCGAGTACTCCTCGACGTGTTCGGTGACGTAGAACGTCGCACGGGGGTTCTCACGGTAGAGCCTGTTGATGTTGCTGGGCAGGTTTTCCTCTATCCAAGGGACCGGCTTGACCCAGATGACCCTGCCCCCCATGGCCCGGTGCCGTTCAGCGAACTCGTTCAGCCTCGGGATCGTTTCCCTTACCTTGCTGAAGTGTATGTTCCACTCGGGGCGCTCGTACTCTCTGCCGCAGCACCCTTTAACCGGGTCGATGACTACGAGGGGGTGAGGCTCCGCTTCATCCTTGATCATTTCGGTTAGTCGGTTCAGGTGAGAGCTTAAATCCTTTAGGCATCTGCTGGGGAAAGGCTTTGACGTTACCAAAGAGGGATACTAGGAATACACGACGACTGTTGTTTAACGTTTTAGAACCCCTTTAATGTAATTTAAAATCTAATATCTTGTTCAGATTTTTGTGTTATCTCGTTATGACTATAAGAAATCTTTTTTCAGATTCGGGATAAAAGTTAGATTTAAAAAATATGGGTCGTGATCTACCTATCAATTATTTTTTTATAAATGAGTTAATGATTATACCTTGGAAGGTGAAGTTTTCTGGTGATCGTATTTATCTTTGAGTATCTTATAGCTGCTGATTATTATAATGATTAAGCTGGGTAAGGCTAAGTATCCTAGAGGCTTGTATATGGTGATCACCACTGATGTATTTTTTGGTGCGTCCCTGTTTATGGCTCTGATCTTGTTGTTTAATACCACGTGCACCTTCCCGAACCAGTTGATGTTTACCTCGATATACTCCCAGAAATTCTCTGAAATTCTCAAAGGATATCTTTCATCAATCTCGCCGTATTCCTCGGATTGAAAGTGGTGAAAGTTCTCATCATCCATAATGAGCACCTCAAGAACGCCCCTATCATTATCAGATAGGTTTTCTGTTTTGACGCCAGCCCCTACTTTAAGGTTCTGTCCAGGATAGACCTGGATCGTGTAGTCTATATAGTCGTTTGGGGGCACCGTCACGCTCTCGTCGGCTATCTCAGTCGAACCAACATTGGATAACAATAGAAGGAACAGCCCCAGGAACAAAGTGTGTTTGGGATTGATTCTTCTATATACTCCAAGC
>CAYPNN010000034.1:0-9706 GCA_964412065.1 uncultured Candidatus Bathyarchaeia archaeon | reverse complement strand
ATCTTCATCTATAAGTTTCATATATCGATGGGAGGTTAGTTGTCCTTACGTCGTGGATGGTTTACGCCTCTACCCTTGCATACTGTGAGTGATGGGTGATCATGTGAGGTATCTCTTTGAGGTCAAGCTCGCCGAGGTGATCGGTGCCTGGCTGAGGAGAGAGTACCTGAAGGCTAGGGATCATGGTTACATGTTGGATGGTTTCGATGAGTCGCTGGTTTTGGATGACGACTACGACGATCGTTCGAAGAACCGGGGCCGGTTCGAGTTCCTCTACTCGTACAGGGCGCCGATCATGGACATGATGCTTCATGCATCCATGAGGTGGCGTCTCGTCGCGCTGGAGAGGAGCGATCTGAGGCTGCTCAGGGTGATCGAGGACCCTCGCGGGTGGTCTCTTCTGTCAGGGGGGACATGAGGGTCGACGCGGCTGCGCGTGCCTACCTCAGGTTTACGGGTGGAGCCGACGAGATGCCCGCCTTGCCTGAGGGTATCAAGCCGTAATTCGAGGCCCTGCTGAGGAGGATCGGTGAGGTGAGGACGAGCCTTGACGGCCCCGATGGAGACCTTTGTCTGGTTCTGTTGGGCGATTGTGGCGGCGGCCCTTACGTGATTCTTATGGGTGACCACACCGCCTTGGTGCTCTACTGAAGCATTTCGTGGAGGAGTCTGATGCGCCGTATCCCAGATACCTGTCCTGAGTCGGCGTCCCGGCCCCCATCAAGGGTCGTCTCCTCCGCGTCCTCGGGGACCCATCCAGTCGCCGCACGCTGTCGTGTGTCTACAATACTTTATGTTGACCCTTCAGACGCGCAGCTGCCATGTGAATCGTCTGCTGAGTGTCAGACGCGCGACGATCTGGCGTCGGTGACGCTGCGGTCGGTTGAGGGGGGGCGAGCCGTGGCTACGTCTTCGGCTTCGCGTCGCTCGGGGTGAACAGGTTGTTTATCAGTTGAGGGGACTCGGACTCGGGTATCGGGGTCGCGTCGTAGCCCATGCTCTTCATGTAGGCTAACGCCTTGGCGACGTTCGGCTTCATCAGCTCCACGACCATCCGGGCACTGTGGGTCTCAAGGGTCTCCTCGAGGCCGCGTAGGGCCTCTAGCTCGGCTCCCTCGACGTCGATCTTCACCCAGTCGACCCTCGGGGCGTCTAGGCTCCTGAGTATGGCGTCCGTGGCCTCCGCCTGGACCTGTATGGTGTCCGCGTAGCGGCGATCGGTGAGGCCTTTCTTCAGGGAGCCATGCCCGGAGGAGTCTCCTAGGTGGAACTTGAGGGTCTCTTCCCTGTGCCACGCCGCCTTGTTGACGGCGTCGACGTTCAGGGCGTTGTTGAGCTCTATGTTCCTTACGAGTCGGTGATAGTTGTCCGGGTCAGCTTCTATGGCTATCACCCTGGCTGCGTTTCTCGAGGCTGGGATGGTGTATTTACCTACGTGGGCTCCTACGTCGACGAAGACGTCGCCTTCGCTGATCTTGAGGTACTTCTCCATCCAGTCCTCGTGGAATACGACTATGTAGATGGACTCTTGGTCGATCAGGTGGAAGATGAGGCCGTCTTTCTCGACTATGACGTCCGAGAAGTCGGGGGTCAAGTAGCTGATTACTCGGTCCAGCTTGGCGTGGCGTTTCCTCTGCTCCCATGGCACGATGTTGAGCATGGAGAGGGCCACGATCTTCAGCTTGCTGTGGAGCCCGACTCCGTGCCTTATCCCGTAGAACGCCATGACCATGTGCGTCTTCGCCACGGATATACGTCGCCTGGAGTATTAACAGGTGCCTTTCGACGTAAGACTTGAATGCTCTACGGGTAATATGAGGCTGCTGGTATATGTCCCGAGGGAGGAGGGTTCTGGTGGTCCACCCGGACATGAACGCGTCCGGCGGCGGAAACGTCGTCGCAGCCTACGCCGTTGAGGCACTGAAAGGTGGGAACGAGGTGACTGTCCTGAGCTGGGCGCCTGCGGACCTGGGAGCCCTGAACCGTTTCTACGGCACCTCGCTGAGTTCTTCCGAGCTGGAGACCCGCTCGGCCCCCCTGCCCCTGCGCGTCCTGGCCCGGCTTTTCCCGTACCTCGCGTCTTTCAGGTACGCGCTGCTGCTGCGTATGTGCAAGAAGATGCGGGGGGAGTACGACGTGATGATGTCGCTGAACAACGAGTCCGACTTCGGCCGGAGGGGGATCCAGTACATCCACGACCCGCCCTACTGGCTCTCCGCAACGCAGGGGAGGCCACGGTTCAGCCTAGACCTGCTGTCTCCCCGCAACATGTGGTCCGTGTTCAGGGGCAGGCGGAGGCCCTGGATGATGGTAGCGGGCTTCTCGCACGACCGCATGAGGAGTAACCTGACCCTTGTCAACTCGCGTTGGACCGGGGGCAGGATAGAGGAGCTCTACGGGATGAGGTGCCTGACGGTCTATCCGCCGGTCCCCGGATCCTTCCCCGACACGCCGTGGGAGGAGCGGGAGAACGGGTTCGTCTGCATAGGGAGGATCGCACCCTGGAAGCGCATAGAGATGCTCATCGAGATCATAGGGGCGGTGAGGTCTCAGGTCGGGGACGCCCATCTCCACATAATCGGCACCACCGAGGACCGGATCTACAGCAGGAGGCTGCTCCGCTTGGCCCGGGGCTTCCCCTGGCTGCACCTCAACGAGAACGTTTCAAGGGAGGGGCAGGTGGGGCTCGTCTCGAGTCACCGGTATGGGATCCACGGGATGGTGAACGAGCCCTTCGGGATAGCCGTCGCCGAGATGATCCACGGCGGCTGCATAGTCTTCGTCCCGAGGAACGGTGGGCCGAAGGAGATAGTGGGAGGAGACGACCGTCTCCTCTATGAGACAACCGAGGAGGCGGTCAGGAAGATCCTACGCGTGATGAAGAACCGCGACGAGCAGAGATCCATCCTCAGGCACCTGAGCTCCAGAAAGGCCTTGTTCTCGACTGAGGGCTTCGTCAGGCGCATCAGGGAGATCGTGAGACTGTTCCCCGGAGAGATCCCGTCAGACTCCGACTCCCACCCCGACGAGGGGCCAGCGCATGAGAAAAACGCAGGTGAATGGTAGTGGAGCGCGAGGATAGGGTCCTGATCCTGACGCCCGTGAAGGACGCGGAGGGTTACCTAGACGGCTACTTCGAATCCCTCTGCCGACTTACGTATCCGCATCGTTTGATCTCTGTTGCGTTTCTTGAGAGCGACAGCGTGGATGACACCTACCCGAGGCTGTAGGGCAGGCTCCCCGACCTGGAGAAAGGCTTCAGGTCGGCCGCGGCGTGGAAGAGGGATTTCGGGTTCCGCGTCCCGGAGGGTACTCCCCGGTGGGTGGAGTATCTGCAGAGGGAGCGGAGGTCGGTGCTGGCGAAGAGCCGGAACCACCTCCTCTTCCGCGCCCTCGGCGACGAGGACTGGGTTCTTTGGCTGGACGTCGACGTGGTGGAGTACCCGCCGGGGATCATAGAGCGGCTGCTGGAGACGGGGAAGGACATAGTGCAGCCCAACTGCGTCAGGGAGTACGGCGGTGAGAGCTTCGACCTCAACGCGTGGAGGGACAGGGGCCGGCTCCATCTCCACGATCTCAGGGGCGAGGGCGACGTGGTGAGGCTGGACTCCGTCGGGGGGACGATGCTCTTGGTCAGGGCCGACGTCCACAGGGAGGGCCTCGTGTTCCCGCCTTACCCGTACCGCAGCCATTTGGCGAGGAGGCGGCTGTTCCCGCAGGCGAGGCAGGCGCTGAGCGCGCTGTTCAGCCGGGGGGTGGAGGGTAAGGCGTCTAAGCTGGGTGACTCGATGCGGAACGTGAGGCGCGGGGACATACTCAGGTTGGCCGAGGTGAGGAGCGGGGGCGAGCTGGAGACGGAGGGCCTGGCGTTGATGGCCCACGACATGGGTTACCAGTGCTGGGGCATGCCTAACTTGGAGATAATACATGCCCCGACGTAGTGGTGACGATATGAAGGTTCTTGTCCTCGCCCCTTACAGGGTCTTCCCTGCGGTCGACGGGCCGTCGAACAGGGTCAAGGAGCTGTCGATCTCCCTCTGCGAGCTGGGGGCGTCAGTGACTCTTCTGCACGCGGGTGAAGCCGGGTTCAGGAAGGGCGGCCTCCGCGTGGTGGGGTACACTGCGTTTGAGAGCCACCCATACACGAGGGGCCTTATCTGGTCGCGCGGCGTCGACGCGTATCTTTCTCCGTTGAACCCCTATCAATACGGGGCCGTCCTGAGGGTCATAGGAAGGGTGAACCCGGATGTCCTCCAGATCGAGGGGCCGTGGGGCGTACTCGCCGCGGAGCATGCGCGGAGCATGAGGCGGGATCTGGCGGTCGTGTACGACGCTCATAACGTGGATGCCTTGGCTGCCCGGTTCTCCAGCGGCGTCCCGTCGGTGTGGCCCTACGTCATGTTTCTGGAGGGGAGGGCCGTGAAGCTGTCTGACGCTGTCTTCTGCGTCTCGGAGCTGGATAAGATGCGTATGTGCGGCCTGTACTCTGCGCCGTCGTCGAGGATCGTGGTCGCGCCGAACGGCGTCAGCGTGCGTAGGTACCGGAGGGATTCAGGGGACGTGATCCGGAGGCGGCTTGGCTTGGGTGTGGACACCAAGATGGTGTTCTTTCACGGGCTGCTGCGGTGGAGGCCTAACCTGGAGGCGGCGCTCGTCATCGTCGAGTCGTTGGCGCCCAGGTTCGAGGCGGACGACGTGGTGTTCCTGGTCGCGGGGGCTCATCCGCCGAGGGCTCTTCTGGAGGCGGCTGACCGGAGATCCAACGTCAGGGTGCTCGGGTACGTGAAGGGCATCGAGGACTATGTCTGCGCGGCCGACGTCTGCGTCGCCCCCATGAGGAGCGGAGCCGGGACGAAGCTGAAGATACTGGAGTACCTCGCGGCGGGGAAGCCGGTGGTGGCCACCCGTAGGGCTGTCGAGGGCATGGGCGTCAGGGACGGGGTGGAGGCCATGGTCTATGAAGACGCCGGGGAGGAGTTCGTGCGCGGGTTAAGGCGGTGTCTCACGGCTCGGGTCCCCAGCGGGCTCGGGGAGGGCGCCCTAGTCTACGCCGAGCGGTTCGACTGGACCAAGATCGCGGAGAGGGTCATGAGGGTCTATGACTCCCTAGCGTCCCCGTGAGTTGCGCCGGAAGCCGCTGCGCCCCACTACGGGTGTGGGTAGATGACGCGCCTCTCGACCAGCGTCGGCTCCTCGACGTTTGGCTCCCTCCACGGTCCACGTAGCAGCCCCGCCACGAGCCCAGCCAGGTACGACGTGTGCTGGACGGCGTAGAGCGGGATCATCAAGGGGATCAGCCTCGCCGAGCCCGCCCTCGATGAGCCGTCGATGGCGCTCGCCAGCGTCGTGGCGGCGTACAGGAGAAGAGCCGCATGGAGCAGAGACGGGTACAGGGGTGCGGCCAGCGTGACCGCCAGGGAGAGGAGGAAGAGGCCGAGTATCCTCGGGTCGACGTTTTTGGGGTCGGTGAGCGTCGACCGGGCTCGGCCTACGCCGTACATGTAGAACATGTTGGAGAACCGGTGGAGGGTGCTGGCTCTGTCGTGGTGGACGTGTATGTTCTTGTCGAGGATGAGCCTGTAGCCTTTCTCCCTGAGGCGGCTGGAGGCTTCGGTGTCTTCTCCAACCGCGTAGCGTGGGTCGAAGCCTCCGGCCTCGATGAGGGCGTCTCTCCTGTAGATGCAGTTGTGTGTGGACAGGGCTCTTGCGGGCCGTTTCTCGGGTCTGGGGAAGCTTATGAGGCTGGGGGAGTCGAGGCTGCCGAGGTAGGTGGAGAAGACTCCGTCGATGGCCCGCGTGAGGGTGGTTGAGGGGTTGTGGCTCTCGCTTACGCCGCCGACCCCCGCTGCCGTGTCGTCGCAGGCGAGGGCGATGACCAGGGATTGGAGCCAGCCCTGGGGCGCCTCGCAGTCGGCGTCTATGTAAGCGACGGCGGGGGTCCGCGACTGTTTGGCTCCGTGGTTCCTAGCCTGGGCCCTGTTGCCGCCCTCGACCACCAGCACCTCGTAGGGTTGTCGGCATCTCTGCCCTAGGATCGAAGGGAGGTAGGCCGTCGGGGCGCCGGGCCTCTTGATGACGACGACGCTGGCGCAGAGGCGTTGCTCGGCTGCCCCATCCCCGGTGGATTCCGCGCCCTCCGTCATGTCGCTTTCTGGTGGGTCTCAGCCGTTAACAGCTTTTCCCTCGGCGAGGGGCACCCATATTTTCTTATGGGCTGCGGCTTACTCGGTGTCGGGTTGATGCTGAGACAGGGTCGTCTTGGTCTTCCTCTGCTGTGCTCGCTTCAGCTCGTCATGGGGTCTCTTCAGCTCCTGGATCGGCTGGGCGCCGTCTACTTCTCGTCGAGTGGGGTGTACGTGGTGTTCTCTCTGGGGTTCAGCCTGCTGTGGCCCATGGCTCTCTGCATGGCGGTATGGGTGGCTGCGGTTCGACGGCTGGGTGGGCGTCGGCTTCTGTTGGCCGCCGCCCCCGCCGCGCTGGTGGTATTCGACGCCGAGCTGGGGGCGTCGCTGGCGTCGCTTTCGATGTCCTTCGTCGGCGCGGCGTGGGTGGTTGGGTGGGCCAGGTATCTCGACGCCGTGATGCTGGTTTTGACCGTTTTCAACGGGCTCGCGGTACTCAGAAGAGGCGTCCTGCTGCCTCTGGGCGTCTCGGAGGCGTTTGCGGAGGCGACGAGGGTGCAGGTCGGCGTCCACTTCCTCGTCGGCTGGGTCGTCCCCCTCACCCTCTACGTGTTCATGTTCTTCTGGCTGCTTAGGCCGCTCGTCGGGCGGGCGTGGAGGACGCCGGCTCACAGGGTCGAGGAGGGCGGAGCCACCGGGCTGGGCCTGGCGCTGCTCTTGTTCTCGGTCTACCTGTCCCTGTACCTGTCGCTGTACCCCTACCTCCCCGCCGTGAACCCCCACGGTCTTAGCTTCGGAGCCGACATGCACCGCTACGTCGAGGTCGCCGAGGCGATCGCTGGCTCGGATGAGCCCCTCCGGGAGATCGTGGTGGTGGGCAGGGGGTTCTATTTCGTGTTCTTCTTCGCGTTCCAGCGGCTGACTGGGCTCGACGTGGTCCACGCGGCGCGTCTGGTGCCTGCCCTGCTCAACCCCATGTTCGTCTTCGCGTCTTTCCTCTTCGCGTGGGAGTGTCTCCGCAGCTTCGAGGCGGCTGCGTGGTGCTCGTTCTTCGCCTCAACGGGGTTCGTGGTGACCCTCGGGACGAGCATATACCTGGTCTCGAACACGTTGGCGCTGGTCGTGGCGCTGCTCTCCCTCACGCTGCTGTTCAGGGCTGCCCGCCTCGGGGACGGGAGGTGTCTCGCGGCGGCTTCTGTTATCGGCTCCCTGCTGGTCTTCACCCACCCCTGGACCCTGGATCAGTACATGGCTGCGGTGCTGTGCTCCCTGGCCTTCCTCTGGATCAGGGGGAGGGGTTTCGGCTCCTACGTCAGGTACCTTCTAGCCTACTCGGCTGTGGTCGGGGTCGCCGAGCTGCTCGCCCACGTGCTGTCGGTGGGCGACAGCGGGGTGTCATCGGTGGCCGTCGCCGTCGAGGGGGTCCTGGCGCCGGGTGGGGTCTGGTCGTCGACGCTCTCGGGTTTCCTCGTATTCAACGGCGGTCTGGCGTCGAACCTCGTGCTGATCCTCTTGGCGGTCGTGGGCGTCTACGCCATGGAGGGGGAGCGTCCCTGGGGGGTCTTCCTGTACGCCCTGGTCCTCCTGTCGTCGCTCGTGTTCCTCTTCGGTGGCCCCATCATCAAGACTAGGCTTTTCTACAACGTCCCTCTTCAAGTATTCGCGGCCGTCGGGCTGGACTCGTTGAAGAAGAGGTCTAGCCCTCTTCTCTTCTTCTACGTCGTCGTCTACTCCCTCTTCTACGTGTTCGTCGCGCTTTAGAGCAGGTTTCACCTGTTTCCCGCTCGGCGTCTAGTATCGTTGCTCCGCGTCCATGCCGGCGCCGTGTTTCGCATTCATCCTCTAAACGACGTTTGATCGGCGTGTTTCGATGCGATGTTGGGCGCGTTACGATGTGTCCGGGTCGGCGGCGGCTCCTGTGTCTGCCCTCGATGCCGAGCTTTGCCTCGGCGCTGGTCCGGTTGATGAAGCCGGTGGACAGGGTGGTCGTCCGCGACGAAGGGTCGGATGATCTGACGCCGGTCCGGTAAAGTTTAGAGCCTTAAGCCGAAGAAGCTCGGCTCGGATCCTAGTCTGCCACATAGTCCTCCAGGTACACTATGTCGACGTCGAAGGCTCTCCTCTCCGTCTCCGCCTGCAGCTCCCTCTCCCTCCCGGCGAAGAGGCATGGCACGGACAGGCGCCTCGCCAGGGACAGTGTGAAGCAGTCCGGCAGGGATAGCGCCCTCTCGCACTTGATGTCCGCCGCCGATGCGGTCAGCACCGACGCGTCCTCCACAAGCAGGTAGCCGGAGGCGAGCAGCTTCTCGACCCTGGCCTCGGCCTCTCGTCTCCCCATGGCTCTGCAGAGGATGTACCTCAGCTCGGTGACTGCCAGCCCGTGGGTCACGGCGGAGACCGACTCGTCGAGGAGGGCGTCTCTGAGAACCGCCCCGCCTCCGGACCCGTATACGAGGTCGATGAGTGGGCCTGCGTCAACGGCGTAGACGCCTTTCAGCTCTCTCCTCGTCGAGTCTCCTCTCCTCCGTCAATGCTCTCTTAGCCTCCTCGGCGCCCGCGGCGGGTGTGCAGGCGTCGGACAGGAGGGACGGGTGTCTCCGCCTCTCCATGAGGAGGAAGCGGATGGCTTCGTTGAAGTCTACCCTGCGGCCCATCTTCACCTGGAGCTCTGAGGCGTACCTGAGCAGGTCCTCTTTGACGTCCTCCTTGACCGATATGGTGCTCATAGCCACTATAGTCATTATAATGAATATATTTATGGGTTTCTGCGTGCGTTCACCGTGAACTTGTTCTAGAATGCTTGTTTGCTCTGGGTCGCTTGGCTGCCAGGAACGTGGTCTCGTATCGGGGAGGCTCATGGAGGCTGATGGTTTCTCCTCATCTGGTCTGATATGTATTTGAACCAGTTGTCTGCGTGGAACCTCTCGCCGACGACTTCCACGATGTCCAGCTCGTCTGGGAAGAGGACCGCGCCCTTCGACGCCTTGATGTTCTGGGTCTCCATGTTAGCCTCGTGGTGGTGGTGGGTGTCCTTTAAGCTTCGTGGAAGCCCGGTTCAGAGCCTGGGTAAGGATCGCTGATCCGTTTAGGGGGAGTATCCATGTTTGGTGGTCATGGGCTGGTCTCTGTTTTTCTTTGCCTTAGTGGTGGCTTGATCGATATGTCTCAAACATGTTTGTGGGTATTTGTTTTGGTGCGGTGTGATCTGGTTTTCGTGGCTTTCGTCCCTGTTTTTAACTAAGAGCATATAGTGGCGTCAGTCTTTTTTCCCGGGGCGAGTCGGTGCCTGAATATCCACACCCGGGAGCAATTGTACTGGTTTATATCCCATGTTTCCTGACAATTTATTGAATAAACATGATCAGCTACGTGAAGATATATGGACCGCCTCTCATGAAGGCCCTGAAGGCTCTGGAGAAGGTGGCCGTGGACATGCCTGAGGTCTGCATAATGAACACCAACATCCAGGCTGTAATTGAATCGCCTGCGGATCCCAGCGTTAAGAAGGAGGGAACGTTGCTCGACAGTGTCAAGTGGGTCGCCCAGTACTTCGGTGGGGACATCACCGAGGAGCGGTGTGGCAG
>CAYPNN010000033.1:0-9720 GCA_964412065.1 uncultured Candidatus Bathyarchaeia archaeon | reverse complement strand
CCATACACGATAGACAACTATTTAATAAACCAAGACATAGCCCTCGCCCCCACCGACAGGCTCCGAGTCCACGAGGAGACCATCCCGGAGCAGCTACGCAGCCTTGGGGACCGGATGCTACGCGGCGGGGTCCAGTCGGCCCCCATAATAGTTGACCGCGGGACGTACGTGGTGCTGGACGGAATGCACAGGACCGCCGTCATGAAGCGGCTAGGCTGCAGGTTCATCTGCGTCTGCCTCGTCGACTACTTCGACCCGAGCATAAAGGTGCAGCGGTGGTGCCGAGTCGTCCCCGGGCCCCTAGGCGCCGAGGACGTGGAGGGCGCCCTCGCCGCCCTCGACATCAGGACGGAGCCGTACGAGCCGGTGAAGAGCCCCGACGAGGAAGGCGGGTTTCTGCTCGTCTACAGGGGCCAGACGCGCCGCCTGATCCAGAGCGGGGAGGACCTGCTTCAAGCCTTCAGGCGTAGCCGCGAGCTGGAGAACATGCTGACTGAGCGGGGGCACCGGATAACCTACTGCACGGAGGCCGAGGCCGTGGAAGGGGTGGCCTCAGGCGGCTACGAGGCGGCCCTGTACCCCCCCAAGGTGGGGAAGAGCCAGGTGGTGGAGGCCGCGGAGCAGGGACGCGTCTTCTCCCCGAAGGCGACGAGGCACCTGCTGCCCGCCAGACCCGTCCAGGTGAACGTGCCCCTGGAGCTGCTGAGGGACAGGGACATCAGCCTGGAGGAGGCCAACGCGTGGCTACGTGACGCGCTCTCACGCAGAAAGCTGGTCCGCTACGAGCCGGGCACGGAGTGGATGGGACGCACCTACGACGAGGTGCTATACGTCTTTGAGCCCTAGGAACCGCCGCACCTGTTTGCTGGTGAAACCTATCTCCGTGAGCTTCAACGCGAGCTCATCCTCGGGGACCCCCTCCGACAGCAGCCTATCCCTTATGTCCTCGATGCTCTCCCGCGGCTCCCACGGGTAGATGATCCACCTGTCAGCCGACTCCGCGTAGAAGTCCGGCTCGAAGGAGCTCCAAGGCTTGCGGTGCAGGGTGGCTATCCTGACCTCCCGTGGGCCGAGGCCTTCGACGTACTCCTTAACGACCCTGAGGCTGCTCCCGGAGTCGGCGACGTCGTCGACGACCAGAACGTTTAGGCCCGCGATGTCCGCGTTGAGCGGGTACTTCACCTGCGGCTCGTCGCTCCTCTCGTTGACCCCCGCGTAGTATATGACCTGGAGACTCGCCAGGCTCCGGATGTTTAGCTCGTCGCTGAGGATCCTGGCGGGATCGAAGCCGCCTCGGCTCACCGCCACGATGATGTCGGGCCTGAAGCCGCTCTCGGCTATCTCGTCTGCGAGCTTCTCGGACAGACGCTGAACGTCCATCCAGGTGATGTAGAGGTACCTCTCGTTGGTCAAACGCTCTCCCTCCGCGGGGCTCGTTAACTTGATGAAGTCTGTTTTAAATAAAGCGCTTACGGTGTGGACGGTGTGTCGTACTTGTGCGACGACCCTGCTCGATGGTTGGAGAAGGTGATCAAGGGCTTCATAGCGAGCCCCATGAACACGATGCGGAAGTGGGGCGGCGAGCCCGCGTGGGCCGAGCCCCTAGTCGGCTACAGCAGCGGCGCGGACCCCCTCTACGCGTTCTACAAGCGGGACATAGGAGGCTTCTACCTGTCGCCGCTGGAGTTCATAAGCGACGCCTACCCGGGCGAGGAGTTCAAGCCGGAGGGGCTCACGGTGGTGAGCTGGATACTGCCCCAGACGGAGGCCACCAAGAGGGACCACAGGAAGGAGACCCACTTCCCCAGCGAGCGCTGGGCGCGCTCCAGGATATTCGGCGAGGAGGTGAACGTCAAGCTCAGAGAGCACGTCGTGGAGAGGCTCAGGGGGGAGGGAGTCGAGGCAGTCGCCCCCATGCTGTCCCCGCTGTGGAAGGGAGCAACATCGGAGAAATACCTCTACGCCTCCACCTGGTCCGAGAGGCACGCCGCCTACGCCGCCGGGCTGGGCACATTCGGCCTCAGCGACGGCCTGATCACGCCCAAGGGCAAGGCCATGAGGACAGGCAGCGTCGTGGCGAACATCAGGATCGACCCCACGCCCAGGCCCTACATAGACCACCACGCCTACTGCCTCTACTACGCCGGCGGCGGCTGCCGCAGATGCATGGAGCGGTGCCCCATAGGCGCCATAACCGAGGAAGGGCACGACAAGAGGGCTTGCCGCCTGTACGTCGACATGACCCGTGAGTACGTGCGCCGCAACTACGGGTTCGACGGCTACGGGTGCGGCTTCTGCCAGACAGACGTACCATGCGAGTCGTGCATACCGAAACAGCTATTACCGGAAAAATAGGGGAAGAAAGGGTTTCACTCTGTGACGGAGATCACTGAGCCGTCCTGGTCGACGGAGCCCATCCACCGGAAGACCGGCTCGGCGTCCACGGTGATCTCCACGGAGTAGACGGGCTTCCAGACGACGGGGAAGCTGACTTCCACGGTCCAGCCTTCCGAGGTGTACTGGAGTCTGCTGAAGCCCAGCAGCCCCTCCGGCGTCAGGTTCTCCATCTCCCAGGCACCATGCTCCTCGTCAGCCAGCTCGGGATAGTTGGCCTCGACGTACTCCACCGCGATGTCTCTGGCCTGCTCTGGACCCAGTATCTCCGTCTCATTAGGCGTCAGGCTCGTGGATAGCTCCGTCACCGATGAGTTCTGGTCGACTGTGCCGTTCCAGTTGAAGGCGGGCTCCCCGCCGTACTCGATCTCCACCTCGTACACTGGACGCGCAACCACAGCGTAGCCCACGTACACAGTCCAGTCCCCCGCCTCATACATCCGCCGGGTGTATCCGACGAGGGCTGGTACTCCACCCTCGGCGATCTCGGCCCACTCCGCTGGCGCCGCCACGTCTGAAAGCTCCTCGTAGCGCTCGATGACGTAGGCGACGGCGATGTCCCTCGCCGTCTCGGGTGGGAGGAGCTCGGAGACGGCTTTCTCCCTCTGGTTCAGCTCGTCCCAGACGCCGTCTATGACGGCGCTCAGCACCTGGTCGTCGCTGATGTTTATCCGTATCTCGTGTGGAGTGACGACTTGGGCGAGAACCTGTCCAGCCCGGTCCCCGTACCCAGCGTGGCTGCACTCGAACGCGACGGTGACGAAGTACTGGACGGGGTAGCTCTCAGCCGCCGCGACGTCTATGACCTCCATCGAGCCGGGGACGCCGTCGAAGCTGAACGTCGGCGCGTGTCTCAGGAAGTCGAGGGCGATCTCCTCCGCTTCATCAGCGGTCGTGTCGTCTGTGATGAGCAGCCTATCCTCGAGCTCGTCGTACCTCTCGTCGGTGACTGCCCTGATCACCTCGCCCTCACTCACCACGATCTTGGTGAAGTGAGGCGTGAGAACGGTGGCGACCATCATTCCCGTCCTGTCGCCGTAGCCCGCGTTCCGCGAGGTGAAGGCGATGGTGACCTCCCAGGTGTTCGGCATCCTGAGGGGCTCCACCTTCACCACCTCCACGGATTCAGGCATCCCGTCGTAAGCGTACGTGGGCATGCCCTTGAGGGACTGTGTGGATACGTAGACGGCGTTCTCCCTGGTGAACCTTGGGGCGTTACTCCACGCGTACAGGCTGAGCGCCGGGAAGGCGCCCACTAACATTACCGCGATTAGCGTGTTTACTACTTTGCTCATGTCGATTCACACACATAGACTCACTGCATCAGTATAATCCCAGCGTTTAGAACAAGTGTTTCAACCCCTAGAACACCGGGGAAAAACATAAACAGGTTGCCCCCTCCATTCAGACCAAGGGAGAGAAGTAAGTGACACGAGCACTGTTCGTAGGCAGGTTCCAGCCCTTCCACTACGGCCACCTCTACGCCATAGAGAAGATTCTGGAGGAGAGCGACAAGCTGGTGCTCGTGGTGGGCAGCGCCCAGATGAGCCACGAGCCCGACAACCCCTTCACCGCCGGTGAGCGCATCGAGATGATCCGCGCCGCCCTCGACGCAGCGGACATACCCCCTGAGCGGTACATGATAATACCCATACCTGACGCCCCCGCCCACAGGGTCTGGGTGAGCGCCGTGGAGAGCCAGACGCCGCGTTTCGACCTCGTCTACAGCAACCAGCCCCTTACGAGGCGGCTGCTCATAGAGGCAGGGTACGAGGTAAGGCGTATACCCATGTTTCATCGCGGCAAGTACGAGGCCACCGAGATAAGGC
The DNA here is from genome assembly GCA_964412065.1 of uncultured Candidatus Bathyarchaeia archaeon. Classification (GTDB taxonomy): domain Archaea; phylum Thermoproteota; class Bathyarchaeia; order TCS64; family TCS64; genus RBG-16-57-9. The sequence goes on along the minus strand of CAYPNN010000033.1, from coordinate 5,497 downwards.
GGAGGATACTTGAGGAGAAGGACTGGAGCGACCTGGTGCCCCCAGAGGTCCACAGTATAGTTCAGGACATAGACGGCGAGAACAGGATAAGGGACCTCGCCAAGACGGACTCGGCGAACACGGGGAGGCGGTAGGCTTGCCGGAGTACCTCAAGCTGAGCCGGGAGCTGCATGAAAGGTTCCCCGGGCTGGCAGCCCAGATCGTCAGGTTCATCGGCGTCACCGTCGCCAGGGAGAGCCCAGAGCTGGAGAATTACAAGACGGAGGTCGCCAACAGGATGAAGGAGCGGTGGGACATCGAGGAGCTGAGGGAGCACCCCGCGTTCCGGGCGTACAGAGACTTCTTCTGGAAGATGGGTATCGACCCCACCAAGACCAGGCCCGCCGCCGAGGCCCTCATACGGAGGGTGCTCAGGGGCAACCCCATCCCCAAGATAAACACGTGGGTGGACGCCTACAACCTCGTCTCCATGGAGTCGGCGATCCCGGTAGCCAGCTTCGACACCGACCTCCTCGGAGGCCCGCTGCTGATGAGGGAGGCGGAGGAGGGCGAGGAGTTCCTCGGGATAGGAATGAAGAAGCCTGTCGTCCTGAGCGGGGGTGAGGCAGTGATAGAGGACGGGGAACGCCTCGCGGCAATCTACCCGTACAGGGACGCCGACTACAGCAAGGTGACCATGAAGACGAGGAGCGTACTGATGCTCATGTGCGGCGCACCGGGGATAACCCTGGAGGAGCTGGATGAGAGCGCCGCCTTAGCCATGAAGGTCCTCCCCCGGTTCTGCGGGGGAGCCGCCTCACAGTAAGACGCCATGATAACCGTAGACGGCTCCATGATGGAGGGGGGCGGGCAGCTGCTCCGCATGGCAACCTCCTACAGCGCCATCCTCGGGGAGCCCCTCATGATCCACAGCGTAAGAGCTAGACGAAGCCCGCCCGGCCTCAGACCCCAGCACCTGACGACCCTGAGAGCGGCGGCGGAGCTGACAGGGGCTGAGCTACGTGGGGCAGAGCTGGGATCGACGAAGATAACGTATAAACCGAGGAAGATACGAGGCGGCTGTTACCGCTTCGACATAGGGACGGCCGGCAGCGTGACGCTGCTTCTCCAGTGCCTGGCCCCGATCGCGGCGTACGCGGACAGACGGGTGGAGATACACGTCACGGGGGGCACGGCGGTCAGGTGGTCGCCGCCCACGTCGTTCCTCGAAAACATCGTGTGGCGTGCCTTCGACGCCATGGGGCTCAGTTGCAGCCTGGAGGTGAGGCGCCACGGGTTTTACCCGAAGGGAGGAGGAGAAGTGGCGGCGTCTGTGGAGCCCACGGAGGCCTTGGAGCCGTTCACACCCAAACATGAGCCGGTCGATACGGTCCACGGCGTATCCCTCTGCGGGCGGCTGCCCAGGCACGTCGCCGAGCGGCAGGCGGCGTCAGCCGCCGAGACGCTGGAAGAGTCAGGGCTCAAATCCAGGTTCTCCACCGTCCATCTGGATGGAGCCGAGGCGCCCCTCTCTCCAGGGAGCCTAGTCTGCCTCTGGGCGGACCACATGTTTCTCGGGTCCGACTCTCTCGGCGAACGCGGGAAGCCAGCCGAGAAGGTGGGGCGTGAGGCCGCCGCCAGCCTCGTGGAACAGATCAAGACGGGTGCCACGGTGGACCTCCACACGTCGGACCACATGATACTCCCCTGCTCTCTCGCCGAGGGAGAGTCAAGGTTCTCCACGAGCAGACTGACGCTCCACACACTCACCGCCGTGGAGCTGGCCAAGATGTTCATGGGCGCCGAGTTCAGCGTCTCGGGCCGAGAGGGCCAGCCGGCGACGATAAGCTGCGTCGGGGCGGGGCACACCCGCCGTAGGTAGCGCTTATCCATGACCCTTACACCATTGATATGACTGGGAGACATGATCACACTCCGCTACGAGAGGGGAAGGGTCAGGGTGGACGGCGGCCGGATCTACCTAGGCGCCGTCGAGCCGTCCGACGAGTACCCCGGCTACATGTACCCCCAGATCATAAGGCATCTAGAGGCGTCCGGGACGGAGTATAGGGACGAGGCGATGAAAGCCCCGTCGCCGCCGCCCATGCATGCCGACGTGGATCTGAGGGACTACCAGTCCGAGGCCCTCTCCGAGTGGAGTCAGAACGGGTACAGGGGCGTTGTGGTTCTCCCCACGGGCGCCGGGAAGACGTTCATCGCCGTGAAGGCGATCGAGGCACTACAGGCGTCGACCCTGATCACGGTGCCCACCATAGTTCTCGTGGAGCAGTGGCGCGAGGTGCTGGAGGAGTCCCTCGGCGTCAAGGTGGGCGCCCTAGGCGGCGGAGAACAGGACGTCCAGCCGATAACTGTCTCCACCTACGACTCGGCGAGCCTCCGGGCCAGGAGCCTGGGGAACAGGTTCCAGCTGCTGGTCTTCGACGAGGTCCACCACCTGGCGGCGCCCACCTACAGAAGGATAGCCGCATGGTACCTGGCGCCGTACAGGCTAGGTTTGACGGCCACCCTTCAGGGGGACGAGGCCACCACGGAGCTGTACGGGGAGCTCGTGGGGCCGACCGTCTACCGCCTCGGCGTGGACAGCCTCGCTGGCAGGCACCTGTCAGACTACACCGTGAAGACGGTGAAGCTGCCTCTCACCGCCGAGGAGAGAGCCGACTACGACAGGCAGTACGACATCTACAGGGGCTTCCTCAGGCGGCGGAACATCAGGATCAGGGGCGCCAAGGACTATCTGAGGCTGGTGCGGCGCAGCGGCAGGGACCCTGAGGCCAGGAGAGCCGTGCAGGCGCGGGGCAGAGCCATGGACATCGCTCTGAACGGCGGCAACAAGATCGCGTACCTGAAGAGCCTCCTCAAGGCGAACCCCGGCGAGAAGGCCCTAATATTCACGAGCCACAACAAGCTTGTATACAGGCTCAGCAGGGAGCTCCTCATACCCGCTATAACCCACCAGACGCCCCAGGTGGAGAGGGAGGAGATCCTGGGCGGCTTCAGGGACGGGACCTACAGGCGGATAGCGACGAGCAGGGTCCTCGACGAGGGGGTGGACGTCCCGGACGCCAGCATGGCGGTCATCATCAGCGGCTCGGGCAGCAGCAGGCAGTTCATCCAGCGCCTCGGCCGCATACTCCGCAAGAAACCCGGCAAAGAGGCGGTGCTCTTCGAGCTCGTCTCCGAGGGGACGGCCGAGACATACCTCAGCGCGAGGAGGAGGAGGCGTTGACTCTCCCCCCAGAGCACATGAGGGTCTACAGGCGTAAAGACGTCATCAGGCCCATCTTCCTCGGCGACGACGTCAGCCTGTCGAAGACGCTCATAGCGACCTACAGGAGCCACGTAGGTAAGAAGCGTGGGGCCCTAGCCGAGGCGCTGTCTGACTGCGAGCAGCTGGGATACGACTATCGGCTCGTGAGGGGGGTGTCCTCCGTGCTGGAGGACAGGTGCGTGTTCGCGTCTGAAGCGGCGGTGCCTCCCCTCGAGGCGAGGGCTATGGTGTTCAAGGAGGCCGCGGGGAGGATCGTGGCGACGGAGAGGGACCGGGTGGCTGTGCTCGCCACCGTTGCCAAGAGGCTGGGTGTCTCCGTGCAGGAGCTGGACGCAGGCCTGTACGGCGATCTGGTGGACGAGCAGGTCCTAGTCGAGTTCAGCGAGCCCGAGCCAGGGGAGCTGAACCTCTACTACAACTATGCTAGCATCGTCGCCCTGCTGGCGTACTCTAGGAGCATCCGCGCCGAGGCCGATGAACAGGATGAGTACCTCAGGCGGCTGGCGGAGAGGATAGGGGAGACGAAGCAAGGCGACTCCGGGAGAGGCTCGATATCCATCAATCTGAGGCCCACCAAGCGGCTCTCCCAGAGAATGTCAAGGATCGACGAGTTCGCAGCCCGGCTTCTAGGCGCCGGGTCCTGGTCCGTAAAGGCGTCAATCTTGTACCCGACAAGGAGGAAGGACCCAGCGGTCATGGAGCTGAACAGCGTACAGCACGGCGGCCTCCTCATGAAGGATCCACATAGGGAGGAGGTCATCATAGACATACCCTCCAGGGAGCCCAGGAAGCCCGCCTACGGCGAGATAATAATAGTAGAGCAGCTGGCACACCGGCTGGGGGTCACGGAGGAGCAGCTGCTCCGGGAGATAAGGGAGGAGGGACACGAGTACCGGGACCTTGGGGGCGTACTCGTGACGCCGAGCAAACTAGACGAGATCAACAGCGCCCTCGGCGGTGTGGAGACCCTCGGGGAGGCCGGGGCCGTGCTCCGCGGTAAAGGGGTTCGAAACGTCGTTCCCGTGCTGGAGGCCCTCGGCTACCAGGTGGAGCCTAGGCGGCCAAGGGACGAGAGCCTGGTCTACAGGCTATAAAGCAACGTATATATCATGCCTACCGTACAGAGAAATGGAAAGTGGATCAGAGATGGGTTACCAGCAGATACAGGGAGCGACGACGGTGGGCATCGTCTGCAGCGACGGTGTCGTGCTCGCCAGCGAGAAGCGCGTAAGCTGGGGGCGGCTAGTCTCCAGCAGGCACGGGAAGAAGGTCTTCAAGCTCACGGACAACATCGGCCTCGCCTTCGCGGGCCTCATGAGCGACATGCAGGCCCTCATGAGGGAGGCCTCGGCGTACGCCAACCTGTTCAGACTTGAGAAGGGCAGACCCATCTCCACCAAGAGCATGAGCAAGCTCATCAGCAACATGCTCTTCAACAGGCGGATGATGCCCCTAATCATGGAGACCGTGGTGGGCGGCGTCGACGAGGACGGGCCAAGACTCTTCAGCATGGACCTCATGGGCAGCCTGATCCCGGACGACTTCATCTCAGCCGGCTCCGGCGCCCCCATAGCCATGGGCGTCCTCGAGGCCGAGTACAGCAGCGGCATAGACTGTGAGGCCGGGGCGGAGCTCGTAGCCAAGGCCATAAAGGCCGCCGTGGCCCGCGACGCCGTGAGCGGCGACGGCATCGACATACTGATAATCAGGGCCGGAGGAGCGGAGGAGCGTTCCATCAGCCTCAGAGGCTAGCCAGTATATATTTTATATACACTGGCACCCCATGTCTTTAGGGTGGGTATGGCCAAGGGAACGGAGTGCAAGCTAAGGGACTGCAGCCACAACGAAGACGGCGCCTGCGGCATCGACTCCGCGTGCGAGCCGCTGCTCGACTGGATGAGCTTCTCGGGGTTCTGCCCAGACTACGACGGCGAAAAGTTCCCGGGCGTCAGGGACGAGGGCAGGAAGGGCAAGAGAATCTTCATGTAATCGAAGGCCATGTCCGTCAACCCATAATCATCGGCGTACTTTCTAACGTGATAGGCTGTTCGACTTTGGCTAAGCTTTTTATCGTGGGCGTCGGTTTCTCTGTGGTTAGGGCTGGTAGTTCAGGGGTATGAATGCCTGGTTCGCAACCAGGAGGTCGGGGGTTCAAATCCCCCCCAGTCCACCACTATTTTGGGGTAGATATCTTTATTAGTTTTGTTGGGGATAATATTTCTGATTTAA
>CAYPNN010000032.1:5161-9723 GCA_964412065.1 uncultured Candidatus Bathyarchaeia archaeon | reverse complement strand
TGTTCACACCGTCGTCCCAGTAGTCGTACGTCATCTCTGATGGGTCGACCCGGACCACCGTCGGGTACACCACCATGAAGTCCTCTATCCAGTCGAGTGGCGCCTTACCCGGAGGAACGACCCATGGGTCCGGGTCGTCTTCGATGATCCACATCTTCTTGTCGACGTGCATCTCCCCCCTCATGACGAGGGTGTCTCCTTCGAGCCAGTAATCATCGGTGACCATGCTTAGCCTGAAGTGGTCGACGGTTCCTTCGGGGGAGTGCTCGACCTCGGGGTCCAGGTTAAGCTCTCGGTAGTATCCACTGAAGCAAGCCACGCCGTCCTTCACCTTCACGTTCCATGAACCACCGACGATCATCGCCGGGGGGTCGTCTAGCCAATCTGAGTAATGATCTATCTTGCCGTTTGCCTTGAATTCTAGTTTGCTTTTAGCGGATATGGGTGAAATCGTGAGAAAGGATGCGAGTAAAAGGATGCTAGCTGTTATAGAAAGAATCTTCTTCAAGTTGGTTTTCACCGCATCTAACTCTGTAAATTAGCTGAAGGATAGAGTGTGACCAGCGAGGTCCGAAGCTTGGTGACAGATTCTCGTCTGGCGGGTAAAATACATGAACATTAGCCACGTAGACAAGAAAAAATCGGGTCAAAAAGCAGAGCCAAATCGTTGAAGCGCCGTCATGTCTCTGAAAAACTATTTCTCGTAGACGACTCTGCCGTCCACGATGGTCGTCAGTACTTGGATGTCCTTGATCTCGTCTCGAGGCACATTCGATATGTCCCTGTCCAGCACGATGAGGTCGGCCAGCTTCCCCGGCTCGACGCTGCCAAGCCTGTCCTCCTCCTTGCTGAGGTATGCCCCGTTCCACGTGTAGACGCGTATCGCATCCACGACGCCGATGGCCTCCTCGGGGCCGACCACCTGGCCGCTGCTCGTCTTACGGGTCACGGCCTCGTATATCTGGACGAAAGGGCTGTAGAAGGTGACGGGGCAGTCGCTGTTGCCGCCGGCTATAATCCCCATCTCCCGCATCGTCCTATGGGGGTGGAGCCACCTGCTCCGCTCAAGGCCGAAGTTCTCGGCGTATTGGTCCCCCAGCCCGTAAATGTAGCCTATGCTGCTGCTGGGCGTGACCCCCAGCTCCTTGATGCGCCTCAGCTGCTTCGGCGTGCACAGGCTGTTGTGCTCTATCCTGTGCCTCATGTCCGGCTTCGGGTTCCGTCTCTGGGCCTCCTCGATGGCGTCCAGCGCCATGTCGACGCCCCTGTCGCCGATGCTGTGGATGCTGACGCGTAGCCCCGCGTCGTGGGCCTTGGCGACGAGGCGCTTCACCTCCTCGGGCTCCGTCATCCACAGGCCGAGGCCCTTGGTGCCCCTGTGCTGGGGCTCGTACACGCAGCACGTGCCTCCGGCGCCGCTGCCGTCCCCCATGATCTTCACGGACATTATCCTGAGCCACTCGTCTCCGAAGCCGCTCTCGACGCCTGCGAGCTCGAGGGCGTCCAGCACTCCCCCAGGCACGTCTGAGTTGACGCTCACCATGAGGTTCATCCTGACCTGCCTGACTCCTTCGTCCAGCAGCTGCTTGTACGCCCTTATCTCGGTCTTGCGGCCGCTGGCGTTGTGGGTGGACGTGACGCCCCACTCGCTGAACTGGTCCACCACCTTCCTGAAGCTCTCCTTCAGCTCAGCCACCGTGTACTCCGGTATGTGCTCCCTGATGAGGCCCGTGGCGTTCTCGTAGAGGAGCCCCGTGTGAAGCCCGTCCTCGTTCCGCTCCAGCTCCCCGCCCGGCGGGTCAGGCGTATCCTTGGTGATCCCCGCTACCTCTAACGCCAAGCTGTTCACGAGGGCCTGGTGACCCGTGTCGGAGACGATGAACACGGGGTTGTCGGGGACCGCCTCGTCCAGCTCCCACTTGGTGATGTGCCTCCTCTCCTCGAGCTTGCTGTCGTTGAAGTTGGCCCCCATGACCCATCTGCCGGGGCCCAGCTCCTCCGCCTTCGCCTCCAGCATCCCCAGTATCTCAGGTATGTTCTTGACGGGCGGTGCCCGGCAGTCCACCTCAAGGAACCTTGACGCGATGCCTCCAGGGTGTGTATGGCTGTCGATGATCCCGGGCATGGCTGTCCTTCCCTTGAGGTCGATGACCCTGGTTGACTCGCCTGCCAGCGACATGACCTCCTCGGCGCCGCCCACAGCGACGAACCTCCCGTCCCTGATGGCCACGGCCTCCACCACCGAGTCCCTGGCGTCGACGGTGACGATCTTACCGTTGAAAACCACGATATCAGCGCATAGACCCAACGTTGATCACGTAGAAGACACTGTGTTAATGGAATAAAAAACCAGTAGAAGAACAGGCTCTGCAACCACGTGATTTGAAGGCGAGCCTATCTTCGGCGTGTCTTCAGGTACACGATGCCTCCGAGTCCCGCGAGTATGAAGCCGCCGACGTAGGTCATCATCTCTATGAGATCAGCCGCCCGCTGCCCGAAGAACCCTGTCAACTGGGCGCCCAGAGCAGTGTATGTGACCCCTAGACCGAAGACTATCATGATCGCGCCAGGGACTATTAGGCTCAGCACGAGCCCCTCCTCCGGAACGTCTCCGAGGAGCGTCGCCTCGATCACACTGTCATCGACGAGGTAAGGGAAAGCGTTGGCCACGCCCCTGATGAGAGGAGGCGTGATGAGCACAACGAAGGGAAGCATGGTCACAAACCACCAGATCGTGAGCCCGACGATGAACATGGTTAACCCCCCCAAGCCGTATGGGGGCAGACTATGTAGAAACAGGTTCATGTAGACGCCGACGTATAGAACGGCAACCAACAGGTTCGCGAAAACCAGTGTCACCACGCTGGCGGTGATGAACCTCCCCCACGTGAACTTCTTCCCTACATACCACCCCATGAGGTAGAACCCGAGAAAGTTACCTGGCACCGCAGCGATGAGACTACCCATGTGAAACCCGCCCTGGTTCACGGAGTCCGCGATAAATGTACCCACGGCGGCGCCTACGCCTGCAGGCCACGGCCCGAAGATCACGGCAAAGAGGCTGGGTATGACCACGGCGGGCCTAAACTGGCCTACCCCCCAAGGCGACACTATGTATGACGTTATGTAGCAGCCCACGGCGTAGAGAGCCGCGCATGAAACGGTGGCTGTCAACATGACGCTTTTTCGTTCAATCTTCATCTTCTGCACAGCACATGTGTCCACACGAAGAGGCTTATAAATAAGCTAACAATTTTTCGGGTAGCCAATAGAATATTTATGGTGGAAAGGTTAGGTGGGGGCTGAATGCTGGTTGGGCAATTCACCTAACTTCCACGTTTTACCGTCTCGAGCCCCGTTAAAAGCGTAATTGGTGACAGGCTCACCACAAACAACGTGTCTGTACTGGCTCCATCCAAAACACGTGTATTGTATGTAACAAAGTTACACAAAAAGAGGAGCTAGAGCTCCACCACGCCGACGTTGTCCTTGACGGCTATGTTGGTGCCGTAGGGCTCAGAGAGCTTCTTGATGACGCCCAGTATCTTGGCGCCTAGCTTCTCGTCCGCGAGCACCGGCCTGCCCCGCTGGCTCCTGGGCTTGTCCTGCCCCAGCTCTATCGGGTAGAGCTTCAGCTCCCTCAGCCTGTCGCTCTCGTACTCCATCCGCGGGGTGACGCTGATCCAGTACTTCTCGTCGTCGGTGAACCATTTATGCACCTGTCGGCCGGGCGTGGGCGGCGCCTTCTGCCTTGCGTCGAAGGCCTGGCTCACTTTGCCGCTGTAGGGGTCCAGCTTGTACCGCTCGTAGAAGTCGGCGGGCATCTTGAAAACCGTCTCGTTCTGGAAGATGAAGTTGCCCAGGCTGTAGAAGATGGGTCTGCCGTCCCTGATCTCTATCCCCCTCATGGCGTGGTGGCCGTGGCCCATGAAGCAGTGGCACCCGGCGTCTATGGCTGCCCTGGCGAACTCCTCGATGAACTCGGCGGGCCTCTCCTCATCGTTGGGCATTCCCTCGTGGGCGTGGAGGCTGAACAGCACCCAGTCCGCCTGCCTGGCGGCGTCCCTGACGGCCTCCAGGTTCCCCTCCACGTCTCCCTTGTGGGGCCTCGTGTGGAGCCCCACGTCGTCTCCCGCGACGAACTTGTTGGTCAGGAAGTGGTAGCTGTCCTCCTCCTGGTGGACCTCGGGCAGGTCGAGCTCGCCGTACACCTCTTTGAGCTTCTCCATGGTCTCGGGCTTCGCCTCGAACCATTTCTCGTAGCGTAGCGGGTTAAGCCCGGGCCTCCCTTTCATGTCACGCCTCGAGTCCCCCGCCCTACCGAAGCTGGCGAAGCTGCTGCAGGCCGAGAGCACCGCGACCCTCCCTCTGCCTGTGTCCATGTACCCCGGCTCCCTCGCCGCCGCCAGGTCCCTCCCTGTGCCTGCGTGGGGGAGGCCCGCCTGCTCCAGGTAGTGGAGCGTGCTGAAGAGCCCCCCGTACATGTAGTCGAGGCTGTGGTTGTTGGCGGTGCTGAACATGTTGAACCCCATCCACGTGAGCTCGTCCAGGATTCTGGGCGG
>CAYPNN010000032.1:0-5151 GCA_964412065.1 uncultured Candidatus Bathyarchaeia archaeon | reverse complement strand
CGGCAGCCGGGTAACAGTCCTCATCGTAGTCGTGGAGAAGCATCTCCAGGTTTGTGAAGGCCACGTCGACGCCCCGGATCACCTTGAGCAGGCTCTCTAACTGCGGCTCAGAGTGGATAGACTGCCTGAGGGTGATGAGGGAGTCCCCCGTCGCCACAAGTGAAACTCTCTTCAATTTCTACACTCATGATAATTAAGTTCAAGAAGAATATAATTTAATGCTCTAATCCAAAACCAAAAATTCCCGTGTAGAGCCGTGTCAATGTAAATTATGGCGTTACTGGCATGACCCATGGGTGGATGAAATCTGGAATGTTACCCGACGCTGTCTATCACGGTATCAAGGGCCCCCCGTGGACCCATTCACGGCTCTGTCAAAAGCATCTATTCCACAAGGAATCATTGTCGCAGTAACAAATTAATACTAGAATAAGGTCCATACTGGAAGCACAGGAGGCTAAAAGACTCAATCACGTAAAAGAACTCGTGTGCCGCGAGTGTGGCGCACAGTATCCTGATATTTTAATCCACGTCTGCGAGAAATGTTTCGGACCCCTCGAAGTGGTCTACAACCTCGATAAAGTATCCCTGAGTAGAGCGAAGATAAGCGGCAGGCCCAAGAACCTGTGGCGCTATCGGGAGCTCCTCCCTATAGGGTACGATGACTCCATCATCGATCTCGGCACGGGTTACACCCCCCTGCACCGCGGCAGGAGGCTGGGGGATCATCTGGGCCTCAGGAACCTTTACCTCAAGGATGACACAGTCAACCCAACCAACTCTTTCAAGGATAGACCCTCATCGGTGGCCATCTCGAAGGCGATAGAGTTCAAGGCTAGAGCCGTGGGCTGTCCTTCGACCGGCAACCTCGCAGCGGCCGTAGCGGCTCACGCAGCTAAAGCCGGGCTGCCCTGCTACATCTTCGTTCCAGCGGACACCGAGAAGACCAAGATCCTTCAGGCTATGACCTATGGAGCCAACCTCGTTGCCGTTGATGGGACCTATGACGAGGCGAACAGGCTGGCGGCTCAGGCGGCTGAGAAATACGGCTGGGCTTTCGCCAACATAAACCTGAGGCCATACTACGTCGAGGGCTCGAAGACCCTGGCTTACGAGGTGTGCGAGCAGCTTGGGTGGAGGGCACCGGACAGCATCATCGTCCCCCTGGGGAGCGGCGCCCTGATGCTGGCGATAAAGAGAGGGTTCGAGCAGTTCATGGAGCTGGGCCTCATCGAGGAGAAAACTGTCAAACTGATCGGAGCACAGGCAGAGGGATGCGCCCCCATAGTCGATGCCTTCAAGGCGGGTAGCGAAGACGTCACACCCATCGAACACCCGGAGACCATAGCGAAGAGCCTGGCGATCGGTGACCCCGGCGACGGATACTATGTCCTGAAGGCGATTAGGGGTTCAGGAGGCGTCGCCGAGTCCGCCACGGACAAGGAGATCCTTGCGTCGATCCGGCTCCTCGCCTCAAAGGAGGGGGTGTTCGCTGAGCCAGCGGGGGGCGTCACGGTGGCGGTGCTGCAGAAGCTGGCGAAACAAGGGTTAGTTAGCTCTGATGAGACCATTGTCTGCTGTATAACTGGAAACGGTTTCAAGGCAGCCGACACCATCGAGAAGGACCTACCCGACTTGACCGTCATCAAGCCGACCCTGAAAGCCTTCACGGAGATAGAGGAGGCTTGAGAATGGGGAAGGCAACAGTAACTCTCCTAGGCGCCCTGGCAGCAGTGGCTGGCGAGAGGGAGACGGATATCGAGGCCTCGACACTTGGACAGGCGCTGGAAGCTCTCTCAGCCAAGTTCGGGGAGGAGTTCACCGACAGGCTTTACGAAGCCCCCGGGAGACCCAGGAGGTTCATCAACATCTACATCGATGGAAGGGACTACCGATTCATGAAACTCTTGGAGACGAAGCTGCGTGGTGGCGAGACCATCGCCCTCATCCCGGCGGTGAGCGGGGGATGACTGCACTGCATAATCGGCGTCCGCTCTTCTCGAGTGGCTGTCGGGAGCTGACCCTGCTTGTCAAGGTTTAACATAGAGGGCTTCTCCGATGGGGAGCTTGAGTTCTACTCCAGGCAGATAGTGATGGACGAGATCGGCCTAGACGGCCAGAGGAAGCTGAAAAACGCCCAAGTATGCCTCGTCGGCGTGTGAGGCCTGGGGAGCTCCATAGCCATCCAGCTCGCCTCGATGGGCGTCGGTCGCCTCAGGCTCGTGGACATGGACGTCGTGGAAGCCTCCAACCTCCAGAGGCAGCAGCTATACGGCGTCGACATGGTCGGATATCCTAAGGTCGAGGCCGCAGCGATCCGGCTTAAACAGCTGAATCCATACGTGGAGGTCGAGGCTCTACCCCTCGCCCTCACCCCCGTCAATGCGGAGAGGATGATCGAGGGAGCGGACGTCGTCGTGGACGGCCTAGACAGGATGTCGCCGAGGTACGCCCTCAACAGGGCATGCTTCAAGGAGGGGATTCCCTACGTGTTCGGGGCTGCGATCACCCAGGTCGGGAACGCATCGACGATCATCCCCGGGGAGACTCCATGCCTTGAGTGCTTCCACGGGGGTATAGCCGACGACGAGATGCCGTCTTGCTCCCTCGTGGGCGTACACCCCTCCATAATCAACGTCATAGCGAGCATCCAGGTGACCGAGGTTACGAGAATCATACTCGGAAGACAGCCCGCCCTCGCAAGCAAGCTCCTCTACTGTGATCTACACGATCTTTCATTCCAGAAGATACGGCTCGTGAAGAACGATGACTGCCCCGTATGCGGAAAAGAAGCGGATGGGGGGCCCCACCCATAGAAAACGGATCAGTTCAGGAGATATGCGGAAGGAACGGTCGTCGGGTGTTTGTGTTCACTCCAGATGATCACATGGACATAGACCTCCCAACTCTGAACAGGCAGCTGGAATCCTCGGGCTACGACATAGACGTGACAGCCAGTCTGGGGACGACCTTTAACAAAGGAACCAGCTTGAAGGCTAGCGTGCTGAAAAGCGGCGTGACAATCCTGGAAGGCTTAGGCACCATAGAGGACGCAGAGGAACTCAGGAGTAGGCTGCTGAGCACTTAAAGGGGACTCTGTCTCCTCCTTTTCTCCAATCTCAGCTAATGGGCCTCAGCTCCTTCTTGATTCTCTCGTACTCCTCGTCATCCATCGTCTTTGTTAACGTCATTTCTTCTTCATCTCTGCTGAACGATATTTTCACTGGCACGTTCCTCGGGGCATCCGAGTACCGTAGAGTCAGGGCGGCGCCTAGGTCTATCGTTTCCTCGTTAATTTCAGTCGTGATGAGAGAGGTGGGACCCATGTGGTCAACCACGCTCATGTGTGGTATCCCCCACTCCTGGCCATCGCCGTGAGGAATCCGTTCTCCGACTCGTCTCTTCCCACGATTATCTTCGAGCCTCCAATCCTGAAATGTCTGCCGAACCTCAGGAGTAACACCTTTTGCAGGTTCAGCGTCCCCTCGTGATCCAGGAGGTCCTTGAGTTTCTTTGCGTATTGGGGTTCTGTTAACAGGCATCCCCCGGCGGGGCACGGGTAGTCCCCGATGTTGAGCTCTTCAGCCAGCTTCATCTGCGGTATTCTCCGTCTTCTCCGTATCGACCTGAAGTCTCCCCGTTTCAACAGGCCCATTCTCTCAGGCACGGTCTCGGGGAGGAGACCCCCCGAAAGGGGCCTAAGTATGCGCCCCTCGAGGCCAGCCTCTCTCTCGATCAGGGTCATTGCCGAGAGTCTCTGGGAGAACGGACGTTCATCCAGCACCTCTCCCGTCACAAGGCACTCGGCACCTATCTCCTCCGCGAGTTTACTGGCTTTCCTGAGCATCGTTATCCTGCAATCGATGCAGATATTCATCTGGCTGCCATATCCGTTAGGCGGATCCATCACTAGCTCAAGGAATTCCTCACCGAGGCCGACGTGATGTACTATGATGCCAAACTTTTCACCAGCAGAGTCGACAGAGCACTTGTCACATTGACAGAAGGGCGTGGTGAAGTGAACGGCCTCCACCTCGAAGCCCATGTCGAGGACCATCTTCACCGCCAGAGTGCTATCCAGTCCACCGGACAGTAGTGCGAGCGTCTTCATGTGTCCCAATGCTTCCTCTTTTACACGTCTACGTTGTATCCTCAATTACCAGATCCTAAACGATTCATTTCCATCATTCGCTGTAATCAGCTGTCAGGAGTTCGAATCTCTACGGAGTTTTAATCATTTCAACGAGACCCATGGAGCATGCGCATACCCCGATCTGCCGGAGGCTCGGCATCGCCTCCTTGTGAAGCTCGCATATAAGCCCCTCCGTTCTGATGGCCTGACAGGTTCGGCACAGCTTCAGGAGCTGTATGTCCGAGGGGTTGTCATCGTTCACCAGGTCGTTGACGAGGTCGGAGATCAGTTCCCTTATCCTCTCCGAGCCCTCGATGACCTCGAGCGCCTTGTCTCCTCGAGACTTGTTAAGGTATTGAGTGATGGCTGCGGGTGTGACATCCATCCTTTTCGCCGCCTCAGACTTCTTCAGCCCCGCCTCGTCGACGAGTTGGCGGGCGATGGCCACTCTGAGTGTGGGTGAAAGATGTTCGACGGCGGCACATGCCTCGCTTTATCGTTCTCGGGTCGTGCAAAGTGTCTATCCAGTGTCACGTTCCATGAGGCGTCGGTTAGGTTACACATATCTTGCACGGATTGTTAGAGAACTAGTAGCTAACCAGCTTGTTGATAGCTTCCAGCCCGGCCAGTAACCCCGTCACCGTCTCAGGCGGCCCCGCCCCTGGTCCCATGATAGCGACCGGCCTCCTCCACCCCCTGGGATAAAACCTGACCACGTTATCCGACTCCCGGGAGCCCGCGATCATATCCCCAATGGGCACCTCCTCGAACCCCACTGTATAGGCGTCGCTCTCCAGATCCGCCGTCCCCAGGTACCAAACGGCGTTCCCCACCCTGTGTGCGGCTCTGACACGCTCCCTCATTGAACGGTCCAAGCCTCCCAGCCCCGCCATGAACTCCTCCACGGGGACATCCCTCAGGTCCCCCGGGACCATGTCCTCCACGATCACCCGTTCGCGTTCGACGTCGCTCCCGCACATCCTGCCGATGATCACAAGCTTCCGCGCAAAGTCCTCGCC
>CAYPNN010000031.1:0-9755 GCA_964412065.1 uncultured Candidatus Bathyarchaeia archaeon | reverse complement strand
TAGTATGCGCGGGTGCGACGCTCCTCTCCGGCGTCACCGTTGGGAAGCGGGCCGTCGTCGGGATGGGCTCCGTCGTCACCAGGGACGTACCCCCCGGAGAGGTCCACTACGGCAGCCCAGCGACGCATCGATACGGCTACAGCGAGTACCTCGACCGCAGGCGGATGTGGGAGGTCACCGGAGAAAGTGGCTGACCACCTTGCCCAGCGCCTCGGCCACGGCCTCCACCTCGCGCTCACCTAGAAAAGGGTGCATGGGAAGGCTCAGGACGCTCCGTGAAAGCTCCTCGGCGTTGGGGCACGCTGAGCCGTCCCCTAGCGAGGGGTGCCGCGTCAGCGGCGACGGATAGTAGACGCCGCACTCGATGTTCTCCGCCCTCAGCGCCTCCACGAGCTTGTTCCTGCCGCACCTGAGCTTCTCCAGATCCAGCTTGACCGTGTAGTAGTTGAAGCAGCTCTCGACGTGGGGCTCCACCCTCTGAGGGACGACGCACTCGAGCATACCCACGACCCTGCCATATTCACGGGCTATCCGTCTACGGTGGGGTATGAACGCGTCCAGCTGGTCCAGCTGGTCCAGACCCAGCGCCGCCCTCACGTCGTCGAACCTGTAGTTCACGCCCAGCTGCTCTCTCGCCTGCCTTTCGGGTGACTTGAAGCCCCTGACCCACTGGGCGTGCTCCGGGTCGTTGGCTGTGACCATGCCGCCCTCGCCTGTGGTGATCACCTTACTCGGGTAGAAGCTGTAGCAGCAGATGTCATGGACCTCGCCGAGCCCCCGTCCCATGTATCTGCTTCCTATGGCCTGACAGCAGTCCCCTATCACGCATAGGCCATGGTCCTCCGCGACCTCGTTAAGCGCTCTCATCTCAGCCACGTTCCCGAAGAGGTGGACCGGCAAGATTGCCCTGGTTCTGCTGCTGATCTTCTCCGCAAGGCTTTCCACGTCGATGAGATACGTGGACATGCTCACGTCGGCGAACACCGGCCTCGCCCCGCATCGGACGGCGGCGCCAGCCGACGCCTCGTATGTGAAAGCCGGCACCACGACCTCGTCGCCTGGGTCCAGAACACATGAATAAGCCGCGGCTAGGGCAGCCGTCCCGTTGCATACGGCTACGCCGTGCCGCGCCCCCACTCTCCGGGAGAACCTTTCCTCGAACTCCCTTGTGACGCCGCCCTCCCTGAGCACCCCCGAGGAAAGGACCTCACGGACCCGTCCGAGGCACCTCTCGCCGAAGTAAGGCTTAGCCAGCCTCACCACGGTGTCCGAGGCGGGTGCTCCCCCGAGTAGAGCCAGCTCACCGCGTTGCATGGCCTATGCCTCTGTACGTGAAGCCCTTGTCTCGGCACTCGCCGGGGTCGAACACGTCTCTGCCATCAACTATGATGGGCCTCCTCATGGCGCCCCTGAGCCAATCCAGGTCAATCTCCCTGTACACACTGTGGCGGGTCGTCAGCACCAGGCAGTCCCTGTCCATCACCGCCTCGTTGAGGTCATGGATCAACGGGACTCCTTCCCAGCTTTCTATGTACGGGTCATGGACGACCACATCCTCAGACTCATGCTTCAGCAGGTCGTAGAGGGTGAGCGTCGGGCTGTTGCGGGCGTCCTCGGTGTCCCCCTTGAAGCCCAGGCCTAGTAGGACGACCCTCGCCTCGTGGAGGCTCACCCCTTGTTCGCCCAGAGCATCTATGATGAGCCTCTTCACCTGCCCCGGCATGGCGTCGTTTACGATCCGCGCCGCCTGGATGAGCCTCGGCTCGAAGCCCTTGCCGCCTACGGCCTCGTAGCCGTGGAGAAGCAGCCAAGGGTCCTTCGGGAGGCAGTGGCCGCCCACCCCGGCTCCGGGGAAGTGGACGTCCCTGAAGGGGTCGAGGCGCGGCTCGCCCTTGACGTGGGGGAGGCTGTTCACCAGCTCCCTCACCCGGTGGAAGTCCACCCCCAGGCAGCCGCATATCAGGGCGGCCTCGTTGGCGAACGCTATGTTCACGTCCCTGTACGCGTTCTCCACAAGCTTAGCAGTCTCGGCGGTGACTATGTCCGTGCCGTGGACGCCGGCCAAGCAGATGCTCCGGTAGAACTCGACGCCCCTCGCGGTACACCCAGGCGTGTAGCCTCCGACGACCCTGGGCAGACGCCTGATGTTGTGCACGAGCCTGCCCGGGGTCACCCTCTCGTAGCTGAAGACGAGGCTGAAGCCGAAGCCGGCCTCCATCCCGCTCGCATCCTCCAGCGCGGGCTTAGCGACCCCCTCCGTGGTACCCGGCGGCACGGTGGACTCAAGCGAGACCAAGGCGCCACGCCTGAGACGGGAGCCGACCTCGGCGAATATCCGTCTCAGGTTCTCGAGCCTAGGCCTCTTCTCCTCGTCTATCGGTGTCTGAGCCGTGACGATGACGCAGTCCGCGTCTCCGCAGGCGTCGAAGCTGTCTGTCACGCGGAGGCTGCCCCCGGACACGGCCCTGGATAATAGTTCACCTAGCTCGGGCTCCAGCCTGTAGGGGGATATGCCCTTGTTGAGGAGATCGATCTTCCAGCCAGACCTCCCCGACCTGCGCTGCACGCCTACTACGGTGAAGCCGGGGGCCTCGGCTAGGACAGCCGCCAGCGGCACCCCCACGTAACCCATCCCCAAGACCGCTACCCTCAACTCCATCCTCACCCTAGCTCAGAGAGCCTAACCACGCGGCCGCTCGCGGAGCTGCGGAGCGCCGCCTCGCACACCCTCAGCGCGTTGACGCCGTCCACGCCAGTCACCGTGGGTTCCCTGTCGTCGAGAACCGCGTCCACGAAGTCCCTGAGCTCAAGCTCCAGCGGCTCCCTGTAGCCGTTGTCTATCCGGGTGAACTCGTCAAGCCTCTCAACGGAGACCAGCTGGGACAGGTACTCGACCCTGATCACGCCCTCCGACCCCGTCACCGTGAGGCGCCTCACCTTCCTCGGCGTGAGCCAGTTGGCCTCCACGAACCCGGAGGCCGCGCCGTCGTAGATCAGGCTGAGGTACGCGTAGTCCTCGAAGCTGTGGCTCAGGCTCCCGCAGCGGGAGAACACGGACACAGGCTGGGCTCCCAGCACCCTGGTCACGACGTCCACGTCGTGCATCGCCAGGTCCTTGACCACGCCCACATCCCCTGATCGGTCGGGGCGTCTGCTGAGCCTAGACGCGTGGACGGTGAGCAGCTGACCCACGCAGCCGTCCTTCACCAGCCTCAGCGTCTCCGCGACAGCCGGGTTGAAACGCTCCACCAGCCCCACGGCTAACACGAGCCCCTCCCTCTCCGATAGCCTGACGAGCTCCTCGGCGTCGCGGAGCCTAGTCGCCATGGGTTTCTCGACGAGCACGTGTTTCCCGGCTCCCAGAGCTTCGCGGGCGAGCCGGGCGTGGGTCACCGTCGGCGTGCAGATGGAGACGGCGTCCACCTCCTCGTCCTCGAAGACGTCTCCGGGCTCGGCGAAGCACTCGGTGTCGAACCTCCTCTCAGCGAGCCTCCGCCTCCCGGGGTCCGTGTCAGCGACTTTCACCAGCTTGACATTGTCTAGCCCAGCGTAGACCCTGGCGTGGTTCACCCCCCAGACCCCGCAGCCTACGACGGCTACACCGATCTGACGCATACCCCCCTGTCTGCGTACCTTAAACCAATACTAAATATTTACTGTCAATGGATGATAAAGTTAGGCGTATTTGCTGAGGATCTTCCTGAGTTCCTCGCTCACGGGTATCTCGGCTCTCCTGAAACCCTCGGGGTCCTTGAACATGGGCCTCGTCGCGTCGATCCCCACCTTGCACCCAAGCTCCTTCTCCTGATCGGAAGCCGGGTCCAGGCTCGACACCCTGACGTTAGGCACCAGCAACAGGTCCTCGTCCCCCTTGAAACGGGTCGCTATGGCCCACTCCACCTGCTGCATGTCGAAGGGGTCGATGTCGCTGTCCACGACCACGGCGTGCTTGAGGCTCGGGTGCGCCGCGAATATCGCCATCAAGACGTTCTTGGGGTCGCCCTCCCTGAACTTCTCGAAGCTCACCACGCAGTGGAGCCACCCCATGCCGCCCACCGTCAGGTTAACGCCTCTGACGTTGGGGACGACGCCCCTGACGTACTCCCATATCCTGGGCTCCTGAGGCATCCCCATCATGAGCCTGTGCTCGGAGCCCGCGGGCAGCAGCCCCTGGTAGATGTAGTCCTCACGGTGCATCACCCCCACCACCTCTATGATTGGCTGCTGCCTCTGGACGTCGAGGGTGCCCGAGAGGTCCACGAAGGGTCCCTCGGTCACCTGTTCGTCCAGCCTAAGCTTGCCCTCCAGAACAAGCTCCGCGTCCGCCGGCGCCAAGGCGTCCACGTGCTCGCACCTCGTAAGCTTCAGGCCGCCTCTGTGGAAGTTGTTTACCACGTCGAACTCGCTCGCGCCAAACGGCGCCGTGAGGCTGCCGGCTATCATCGTCGCGGGGTGGAGCCCTACGCTGACGCTCACGTCCAGGCTGCTCAGCCCTGCCTCCCTGGCCAGCTGCGTGAATCTGTATAGGTGACGCGGCACGATGCGTATGGCCAGCCTCCTCTCGTCCAGCACTAGGAGCCTGTGGAAGCTCACGTTCTCGTGCTCGCCGCCGGGGACGCTGGTGTATACTATGCCGGAGGTTATGTAAGGCCCCGGGTCGCCCTTGAAATGCGTCAGCACTGGGACGTCTTTGAGGCTGCCCTCCTCGACGACCTCCTTGACGGGGCCGTCTCCGACCTTGCACCTCACCGGGTTCTTGGTCGCGTGGATCATGCGTTCATAGAGGTTCTCGGCGGTGAGCCCCATCCCCCTCAGTATACGGTGCCTCGCCCCGCATACGCCTCCCACGACCCTGGTGCCCGTCTCCTTGGGGTTCTCGAAGAGCAGAACCTTGCCCCCGTCGAACCTGTGCAGTGCCGCAGGTATCTCATACCTGATGCTGAGGGGCTCCTTGATCCGGATCACCTCCTCATCTACCTCCTCCAAGAAAGACCTTAGGTCACTCAATTCTTTCACCAACCAACTCGTCTATCAAACCAAGCAGTGGTCTCCCAGCCTGGAAGCCGATGGGAAGGTTACTGGAAACGAGCACGAGTTTCCCGTAACGTGAAGCAAGCCTCTCACCCAACATCCGTGACAGCACCTCGTCCCTGTCCCCGAGGAGCTGGCTGCTGGCTCTGTTGGGCAGCGTGGCGGTCATGGAACCGAGCCTTGGCTTGTCGCCCGACCAGATAATGGCGATGACAGCGTTGTCCAGCTCGGCTAACGCGCCGTGGATCTCGACGCCTTCGTGGTCTATCGAGCCGGTGGAGAACTGGAGGCTCATTACACTCTCAGACGTGCATCGACTGTTAAGCCTATCCCTGCAGGCGTCGACGGGGCGCACCGGATCGGTGGAACACCATGAGCCGAGTATCCTCAATTTAAATAAGAGCCCATCGTATCCTAAATAGCGGAGTCCGAGAAAAATTGACAGAGGACACACAGGGGAGCCCCTCCAACGCCTTGCCCAGTCTACCCAAGATACCGCTCAGGCTGACGCGGGCGACGGCGATGGAGATAGGAGTGCTGACGCTCGTCGTGGTAATCGCGGCGCTCATCAGGGTGCTGCCCCTCCAATACGGAGCCTACTTCACCGGCTACGACCCGCTGTTCCAGTACAGGGCCACGGAGTACGTGGTTGAGAACGGCTTCGGGTCGTGGTGGACTTGGCACGACGCCCTCAGCTGGTACCCCATGGGCAGGAACGTGGCCAACAGCGCGTATCCCGGCGTGCCCTTCACCGCGGCACTCCTGTACATGGTGATCAAACCCCTCATACCTTCGGCCACCGTCTACCGCGTGTGCCTCTACTTCCCCCTCTTCATGACGTCCCTGACGTGTATCTCCAGCTACTATCTAGGCAAGGAGCTGAAGGGTAAGGCGGCCGGGCTCTTCGCCGCCATATTCATGGCAGTGAACCCGGCGTTCATCGGCCGGTCCACGCTGGGCTTCTTCGACACGGAGACCATCGGCATATTCTCGATGGTGACCATCGGCCTCTTCTTCCTGAGATCCATCGACGACGAGAGGAAGCTGGAGCAACGCGTGGCATACGGCGTGCTCTCCGGGCTGACCCTCGGCTACATCTTCGCGTCCTGGGGCGCCGCCCGGTACATGAACGGCCTCCTAATACTGTACATGCTCCTCCTGCTCTACACGGAGAGGTTCGAGACAAGACACCTTCTCACCTACTGCCTCACCATCGGGTTCGGGTTCCTCATCGTCATCATGATTCCGAGGCTCGGAGTCAACTCGCTTCTCACAATAGACAACCTAGCCGCCTTCGGCCTCGTGCCCGTGATGATAGGGTACGAGCTCGTCAAGGACAGGGTAGACGTCAAGCTCCTCGCTAACCTCGTAGGGGCCTCCATCGTAGTCGGTATTTTAGCCATGTACATCCTCCCGGCCATCGGCATCCGAATACCCATGGGCTACAAGTTCCTCAGGGTGCTCAACCCCTTCACCTCCATAGAGAACGCCCTCTACAACTCGGTCGCAGAGAACAAGGTGGTGGCGTGGGCCAGCCTCTTCAACAGCTTCGGCCCTGTGCTCGTCCTCGCCGCCGCCGGAACCTTCTTCTCCATGAAAAACCAGAACGAGAAGAACATCTACGGCTCCCTCTTCTTCCTGACGTCTCTCTACTTCGCTGGTGTGATGGTGCGTCTCAGCCAGATCCTCGCGGCCCCCGCCTGCGTCATGGGCGCGTACGGCCTGGTCGAGGTGTCGACGCCGTTCTTCGCCGTGGCTGAGCCAGGGGGCGGCAGCAGGAGGAGAAAGAGGCGCAGAGCCGTCTTCGGGGTCAACAAGTACCTCGGCGTGCTCTTCATCCTGTTCATCGTCGTCGGGTTCATGCCAAGCATATGGAGGGCGGTGGACGCGGCAGACGCCCCCACGAGCCTCGCGGACAGCGGTATACCTTACCTGATCAACGGCGAGTACCCCAAGGACTGGCCAGAGGCACTGGAGTGGATGAAGGAGAACGTGGGCGACGACGAGGTGGTGTGCAGCTGGTGGGACTACGGGTACTGGATCGAGGCCATGGCCGGCAAGACCACCATGGCCGACGGGGCCACACAGACGGAGAGGCAGCTCGAGATGATAGGCAACATAATGATGCTGCCCCAGAACGAGTCCATAAAGCTGCTTGAGAGGTACGGAGCCGACTACATCGTGGTCTTCTACGCGTTCAACCCGAACAACATCTACCAGTCTCTCAGGGTCGGCGACGACGTGAAGTGGTCCTGGATGGTCCAGATCGGTAGGCTCGACCTGAATGAGTACCTCAACACGACCACGGGACAGTATAAGGACAAGTACTTCGGTTCAACCATCGCGAGCCTGATGTACAGGATTGCTGACAGACAGTACTTCGAGAGGGTCTACGCTTCTCCGAACGGGTACGTCCTCGTCTACAAGATCCACTACCCAGACGATGATTCCTAACCGTGTATCCAATCACCAACCTCGGGATACTCCATTCATGAACCAGAAAGGTTAAGAACGTACCCGCGATGCATATTTTGATTCGTTGGGTGCAACGGTTAGGATGCCGCCAGTGATCAGGTTGATACGCTTTTATGATCAAGGTAAAGAAGACAGAGTATAGACCCGCCCCGGTACGTGAGACCCTAATCCAGATGAAGGACATCTCCGAGCTCATGATCGACCTCGCCTACTCTGCGGCCCTTTTCAACAACAGGGAGCTGGCGGAGGAGGTCATAGAGTTGGAGGCAAAGGTAGACGATCTGGTCTACCTGTTGAACATGAACCTGATGCTCGCGGCCAGGGACAAGTACGACGCAGAGACCTTAGCCGGTGTCGCCAAGGTGGGCAGCCTCACCAACGCCATCAGCGACGCCGCCGCGGACATAGCGAGCCTCGTTCTCCACGGCATAGGGGTTCACCCCGTGGTGCGTGAGGTGTTCCAGAGAGCCGAGGAGCACTTGGCGAGAGTTGTTCTCTCCGAGGACTCTATCCTCACAGGCAAGACGGTGGATGATCTCGATCTCGCCGCCGAGGTGGGCGTCGACATAATGGCTATCAGGCGGGGCATGCACTGGCACATAAACCCCGACAAGGAGATACTGATGCCGGAGGACGTGCTCGTGGCAAGGGGCACGGACGAGGGGCTCAAGACGCTGGTCAAGGCAGCGCAGGGGGAGGTGGACACCCTTGAGTGAGGCTGACATACGTCACTGGGAGCAAATCACCAGCGACCTCGTGAAGCTGAAGAACACCAGTGAGATGATGATGGACCTCGCATACTCTGCGGTGCTGCTCAACAACAGGTACCTCGCCCAAGAGGTCCAGTCCCTCGAGGAGGACGTGGACAGCCTTCACATCGAGTTCCAGTGCAAAGTCCTGTCCAGGACGGACGAGGAGGTGGACCCGCGTGACCTCCTAGGCATCATCAGGATGGGAAACGTGACCGAGCGCATCGCCGACGCCGCGTCCGAGATCGCGGAGGTGGTGCTCAGGGGCATCGAGCCCCACCCCATACTCCAGATGGTCATCCAGGACGCCGAGGAAACGGTGGAGAGGGTGAAGGTGTCAAAGCACTCACCAGTGGCGGGTAAGTCGTTGAAGGAGGCGAGGATCGCTGACGAGACAGGGATGTGGATACTATATATCAGGCGCGGGGAGAGATGGATGAAGCCCAGACCCAGCACCGTGCTCCTGCCTGGCGACATCGTCATAGCCTCGGGCTACAGCGACGGAGAGGAAGATCTGAAACAGCTGCTCTCGGATAAATCAAAGAAGAGATAAAAGACAGAGCTACTCGGTTTCCTCGGCAGGGGTCTCGGCTTCCGCGGGCTCCTTCTTGGCTTTCTTCCTGCCCTTTGGGGCCTCGGCGACTGCGAAGTTGAGGAAGGTGGTCTCAGCGCTCACGGTGTTACCGCGCACAACCTTGCGTTTCTTCTCCCCCTTTTCCTTGGGTTTATATCCCACGCCTCCGCTGAGGATCACCCTCGCCTTGGCGCTTCCGTGGACGTCGGGGCGCATTGGGATGCCGTCCTTGTCTGTGCCCCCGGTGAGCTTTATCTTGTATCCCTGCATCCCAGCGACGGCTCCTTCGACCACCTGCCCTATCCTTGTGCCGTATAGGGCCCGCAGCTGCTGGTCGTCGAGCTCGACCCTCTGGCTTGTCCCGTCGGCGGGGTTTGAGACGATGAGTACCGGCATTGTTTCTTCTCCTATACTGCCCAGAGCAAGTCTTTCCTCCGCTTCAACTCTACGAGTTCTTTTAAGGCTTCCGCCTGTTTCTCGGTGAGCCTGCCCGCGAACTTGGTGCGGAGCTGCTTAGCGTGCTGCTCCGGGATGTCGACATACAGGACATCGCGCTCTTTAATATGTCTGCCTACGATGGGCTGAGGCATGGCGACGGCGACCTCCTGGCCCTCGTCGGCCCGAGAGATAGCCTCACCTCTGTCTTGGATCTGGCTTATTCTGCCGATCCTGCTGCCCTCGACGTTGATCATGTTGACGTTGGGAGTTATCTGACCGCCCAGGACCCTGGCGCCGAAGATGGCGGGCTTAGCCCTCCTGAATATGAATCCCTCCAGGATCTCTATCTTCCCCGGCTTCACAAGGACGTCGAACTCCTTGCGGGCTTTGGCTTCACGCTCCTCCTCCATCCACCGTATGTAGTCGTCCATGAGGTTGTAGATGATGTCGTTCCAGAAGATCTGGATCTTGTTGTCATGGGCCTCCCT
>CAYPNN010000030.1:3428-9897 GCA_964412065.1 uncultured Candidatus Bathyarchaeia archaeon | reverse complement strand
ACCGGAGGGTTGTCAAGGACAGCAGGGATGGCATCGTCATCCTCGCTGACGGCGACATCGTGTTCGCGAACGACGCCGTGTGTCACATGTACGGGGGCGGCTCACCCGAAAGCTTCACAGGAAGACCCCTGAAGGAGTTCTTGGTCGAGACGGGGGAGGATATCAACAGGCTCCTAGACTCGACAGGGGACGATGGGGGGAACCGGTTGTTTGAGGTCAGCTTCAGGACCTGCACGGGCGCGGTGAGGACCGCCGAGGTCTCCGCGTCAAGGATCACTTATCTCGGCGAACCCTCGTACCTCTGCTACCTCAGGGACATAACCAGGAGAAGGCGCATGGAGGAGCGGCTGGAGGCGCTGGTTGATAGAAACAAGCCCCCATGAACCATATTTTTCCTTACTCTCCGGTATTACAGGTAATCCTTATTAGTAAGGAAAATGGTGTCGTCTTGGACATGATCGAGGTAAGCGTAAGCTCGGTGACCACCAAAGGCCAGGTGACGATACCAAAGGAGATACGAGACACTCTAGGCATAGGTGAGGGCGACAAGGTGATTTTTCTGTTGGACGGCGACACCGCTGTCATCAAGAAGGTGCGGGACGAGAAGCTGTCCAACATCCTCGGCAGACAGAAGCCGTGGCCCGAGTCGAGCCTGGAGTTCCAGCGGAGGCTGCGGGGCGAATGGCGGAGACGGTAGTCCTTGACACGAACGTGTTCCTCAACGTGATCAACAGGGAGGAGCCCATGTTCGCCTCGTCTAGTAGGCTGCTAGACCTGGTAGACGAGGGAAGAGTGAGGGCGGTCGTCTCCACGGTGACGCTCGCAGAGCTCTCCACCGGCTACTATAGCGTCGGCGACGCGAAGAGGTGGAGGGCGCTGCTTTTACACCTGTTGTCCTCGGAGCATTACCGTGTCGTCGACGTTGACGTCAATGTCGCAGATAGGGCGGGCAGGGTCAGAGCGGAGACAGGGCTCAGGATGCCTGACTCCATCATCGTAGCCTCGGGTCTTTTGAGTGACGCTTGCTACGTGGTCACCCATGACGAGGAGTTCAATAAGGCGTCAAGCCACATCCAGTCCATCACTTCAGAGGATTTCATTGAAACAGCTACGTGACCCAAGTGGTTGGTGTGTTGGGTGTATCCCATCTTCGGTTCCATAAATCATGTAGTTTTCAAACAGTAAGTAAATAAATTAAAGATCTGAACTGAATTAGTCTATTCATGTCCTCATAGCAATTAAATAAGCGAAAACGTCTTTCCGATTTTCATTGAAATTCCAGATTTTGATGGATCAATTTTAATCATGCATGCATTAAAAACATATTCATACTTGAGAGTATCTTTCTGAATGGCTAGTAATTTCGTTTATTCGGTCCCAATGCTTTTTCCTTAATCTAAAGACAGTTCCTTGGGCCTGCTTTAGTATATTCATATCTGAGAGAACCTCGTCTTCTAGACAGTATTTTCTACTAATAGGTGAATCAAATAATCTTTTTATATATTTCAAGGGTGCACGTTTACTTGGTTTCAATAATTCCTTTCTATCTACCCAGTATCCTTTTTCTTCTGCTGTTCTTTCTATTGTTTTAGGGTTTGATGCTAATTCAACTATTGCATAAATTCCTGCGTTTTGACCTGATAGCCATATGCATCCAAGATCTCCTTTCCTAACTTCTTTCGAGTATTGACGAATGGACCATAAGATATCCTCGTGGTTTGGATGGTTTTTCCACCAGTCATATATCCGATAAGTAGTAGGATTAGCTTGGAATAACCAATATTTCTTACCGCGAGGCTTCTGATGTATCTTCAGAAATGTTCCACATTTTGGACAGAACCTGTCCTTGAGGTATTCTTCATGTGAGTAAACCATCTTACAATGAGGACAGACGTAAGAGGATACCATTATATTCCATTATGTTTGGAATTGATAAATGAAAGTAACTGTGAATGCATGTAAAAGCATTCAACCCATCTTCGGTTTCATAAATCATGTATTTTTCAAACAGTAAGCAGAAAGGCTATAATCTTTATCTGGATTAACAAATAAATGCATCATTTGCGCGTACATCCGGTTCCGTGTATTTGATTAATCTAAGTATTTTGTTGTTTGGTCTCTTTTAATTTAAATATTAGAACTATAACCGCGACCAAGAGAATTACAGAAGTCAGATAGATCGAATAATCAAGCTTGTACATATCAGCAATTTTCCCTAGAATGACAGGGCCAATAAAATAACCCATGTCTCTGAAGAAGCGATAACTGCCAATCAACGTCCCCTCTACCTCAGATGGAGCTATATCACTGACCATAGCCACAAGCGGCGTGTAGAAAAGAGCAGCCTCAAATCCTAGAAACAGCGCTAAAAACACCAAGTACAGATAATTAGAGGTTAAAGTCAAGGCGATTATAGTCATTGAAGAGCCGGAAAGTCCTATTACTGTCAACATTTTTCGTCCAAGTCTATCTGATAGATGTCCTGTTAAGGGTTGTAAGAGAGCCCAAGACAATGTAAATGCAGATAAAATTACAGCGACTCCTTCGAGACCTATTTGACGTTCAAGAAGATAGAGTGGAAGAAAGGATATTATCAGACTATCCATTATCTTGCTGCTAAAACCCGCGAGAGAAAGCGGCATGATTTTTATAAAGTATGGGCGGTAGTTGCCCAGCGATTTTCGAGGCGTCTTCCCATCATATGCCTCTATTTTAGTTTCTGGCAGTATAAAGAAGGATGAAACTGCTCCAAGGGCTGATACTGGTATAAAAACGAAAAACGGGTATCTTAATCCTCTTTCCAGTGCAAGGCTTCCACCAAAATAGGTGCCGATGGAGGACCCTCCGTATGCAGCTAGCTCAAACAATCCCATGGCTAGTCCGATTTGGAGGGGTAGAGTTTCGGTCATTGAGACCATTATGCCGACGAATGTGGCTCCACCTCCTACACCTATTAACGCTGTTCCGATGAGCATGTGTGCGTATTTTGAGGCGGCGGCGATCAATACGCCTCCTAACCCCGTCAGGATTATGCCTATCATGATGACGGGTTTTCTGCCAATTTTATCTGATATGACCCCGAATATCAGGTTGGTTGTAGCTTTGGATAAGCCGAAGATTGAGACAATGTATCCTATCTGTGTAAATGATGTGATCAACAGTACTTGTTTTGCGAAAAGTGATGATAATCCCCTGTGAATACCCCACTCCATTCCTGCTAACAATTCTAGAAGTATAAAACTAGCGAGAACCAGAATCGTTCTTTTCTTAACAATAGACATTTTTGGATCGCTTGAATATTTTCATGGTTTAGTAAGTAGAGTTGATGTTTTATATGGACGTTATGCAGGCAGGCAGTATCAAGTAAAGAGTGAATAAACACTCCATTTTAACTTACTTTTGTAAAAGAGGTTGGTGTTCTGGGTGTAACCCATCTTCTGTCCTTCGGCGGCATTCAGCTATGCGGGCTACCCGCGCCCCCCGTAGGAGGGATTCGGCGCCTATTTGCCCTTGCACCCTGCGGGTCAGTCGTCTCACCCAGGCCTGTGGCGATCTCGTCCTCCGAGGAGTCATCGCGTGCCACGGGAGGTGTCGTTTCTGTCTGTTGCCAAGGGTCTCCCCTTACGCCTCACGGCGTCGCAGCCCTACGTGGTGGATGGAGTTTCCTCAGACCAGTGGCCCGACGGCCGCCCCCCAGCTCACCAAGCCTATCAACCAGCAGCACCAATTAACCTTTACTCAACAAGTGGGTTGCTCTTTTAACCCCTGCGTCACATATTGGCACCATGACAAACGTGTTACTGGTGGGCGAGAGCTGGGTGAGCGTCACCACCCACCACAAGGGCTTCAACCACTTCGTCAGCGGAACATACGAGACGGGGCTAAGGTGGTTCAGGGAAGCCATGGACAGCCACGGCGTAGAGGTCACCCACCTGCCGGCTCACGTGGCAGCTGAGGAGTTCCCCTTCGACGCGGACGAGCTGAGCTGCGACGCGTTGATACTTAGCGACGTGGGCGCCGACACGTTCCTCCTCCACCCCAGGACTTGGCTCCACGGCGAGAGAACCCCCAACCGCCTGAAAACCATCGCCAGGTACGTGGAGAAGGGAGGCGGCCTCATCATGGCGGGGGGCTACATGAGCTATCAGGGCATCAACGGCGCAGCCATGTACCAGAGGAGCCCAGTCGCGGACGTGCTGCCCGTCACGATGATGGCCACGGACGACAGGTGCGAGCGACCCGAAGGAGTGCAGCCGGTCAAACAGGTCAGGCACCCCATAGTCAACGAGCTGCCCGATAGGTGGCCCCACATCCTCGGGTACAACCTCGTCGAGCCGAAGCCTGGGGCGGAGACGCTGGCTAGCGTCGACGGCGACCCCCTCCTGGTGGTGGGTGGGTACGGCTCAGGCAGAGCCGTGGCCTTCACCACAGACATCGGCCCACACTGGTGCCCAGAGACGTTCGCCGGGTGGGACGGCTACGGCGTACTTTGGAGAAACATGGTGCGGTGGGCGGAGGGGGAGCTGTGAACGAGGACGAGAAGCCCATCGCTCATGACGCCTACGAGAAGCTGGCGGACGCCTACGCCGAGATGATCGATACCAAGCCACATAACGCGTATCTGGAGCGTCCAGCCACCCTCTCTCTCCTCCCCGACGTGAAAGGCAAACGAGTGCTGGACGCCGGATGCGGTACAGGCCTATACACCGATCTGCTCGTCAAGCGAGGAGCCGAGGTGGTCGCGGTCGACGCCAGCCCAGGAATGCTTGAACACGCACGACGGAGGCTCGGTGGCAGGGCTACGATCATGCTACACGACCTTAGGGAGTCTTTGGTCTTCCTCGGAGACGACTCGGTGGACCTCGTCCTCGCCTCCCTCGTCATGGACTATATCGAGGACTGGGTGCCCGTCCTCAAGGAGTTCAAGAGGGTGCTGAAGAACGACGGCGTCCTCGTCTTCAGCGTCGGCCACCCAGCCATCAACTTCGTTCTCAAGGAAGGGATGGACGACTACTTCAGCGTCCACAGAATAGAGATGCTGTGGACAGGCTTCGGCTTGGAGGTTGTGATGCCTAGCTACCACAGGCCCATCGAGGCGATTGTGGAGTCCCTTCACGAGGCGGGGTTTTTGGTGGAACGGCTAATCGAAGCGAAGCCCACAGAAGACTACAGGAAGGTAGATCCCGAGGGCTACATGAAGGTCTCCAAGAGGCCGACGTTCCTCAACATCAGGGCCGTCCCAAAACCCTAATCACTCTTTTATCCTCAAAGCCTCTTCAAATACAAGAGGCGTAGCGGTTGAACCCCAACGTCCTTAGCCAGCGGTACGCGACCCCCGAGATGAACAGGATATTCAGCGAGGAGGGGAAGACCCTCATGGAGCGTGAGCTGTGGCTCAACGTGCTCAAGGCCCAGAGGAAGCTGGGCATGGGGATCCCCGACGCCGTCATAGAGAGCTACGAGGCGGCTAAAAACGACATAGACCTCGATCGCATCAAGGAGATAGAGCTACGCACCAAGCACGACGTCAAGGCAAAGATTGAGGCATACAACCAGGCGGCTGGCGGCGTCGAGTACATACACTTGGGGCTCACGAGCAGGGACCTCACGGACAACGTTGAGCAGCTCCAGATCAGGGACGCGATGAGGCTCATCTACGGCAAGTACGTCTCGGTTCTCCGCCACCTCCTGGGAAAGGCGGAGGAGTACAGCGGCGTAGAGCTCACCGGGAGGACTCACCGCCAGCCGGCTCAGACCACGCTGCTGGGCAGGAGGTTCAGCATGTGGGCGGAGGAGCTCCTCATACACCTGAAGGAGTTCGAGGTCTTCATCGAAGCCTACCCGCTGAGAGGCATCAAGGGGGCCGTGGGCACCCAGTTCGACATGGCCAAACTCCTAGGCTCACCCGAGAAGGCGCTCAAGCTTGAGAGGATGGTGGCTACGGAGCTCGGCTTCACGGAGCTCATGGACTCCACGGGTCAGGTCTACCCGAGGAGCCTGGACTTCAAGGCGACGAGTCACCTCGCGGCCCTAGCCTCCGCGTGCGAGAACTTCGCCACGTCCATCAGACTCATGGCGGGCCACGAGCTCGTCACTGAGGGCTTCGCCGAGGGCCAGGTGGGGAGCAGCGTCATGCCCCATAAGATGAACACCAGGAGCACCGAGCGCATCTGCGCCTTCAGCGAGCTACAGAAGATGTACGCCGACGGCGCGTCGAGGCTCGCCGGCGGCCAGTGGGAGGAGGGCGACGTCTCGTGCTCGGCGGTACGCAGGGTCGTCATACCCGACGCGTTCTACACCGCCGACGGCCTGGTCGAGACCACCCTCACCGTCCTCAACCAGATGGGCGCCTACCCGGCTGTCATCGGCAGAGAG
Source organism: uncultured Candidatus Bathyarchaeia archaeon (assembly GCA_964412065.1). Lineage (GTDB taxonomy): Archaea > Thermoproteota > Bathyarchaeia > TCS64 > TCS64 > RBG-16-57-9. Next base: position 3,522 of record CAYPNN010000030.1, on the reverse strand, counting down.
CTGGACAGGTATCTCCCATTCCTAGCCACCACCGAGATCCTCGCCCTAGCCGTAAAGCACGGCATGGGGAGGGAGGAGGCTCACGCGGCCATAA
>CAYPNN010000030.1:0-3418 GCA_964412065.1 uncultured Candidatus Bathyarchaeia archaeon | reverse complement strand
CGCTCCGGATGAGGGAGAGGGGGGCAGCCGATAACAGGCTCGTCGAGCTGCTGGCGGAGGAGCCTGCCTTCAAGGCCGTGGGCGTCGCGCCCGATGAGCTCCGCGGAGTCATGAATGACAAGCGCCACTTCGTCGGGAACGGTTACAGGCAGATCCTGGCGGTCAAGGAGAAGGCCGCGCCGCTCCTCAAGAAGTACAGCAGGGAAGCCACGTACGAGCCGGGCGACATCCTCTAAGAAAAGGCACAATTGACGCGATTCATCCAAATTTTCCGACAAAATTTTTGATATAGAACGGTTTCATTGATTGCCCGATCTGTAGAGAAATTAGACTTGGCTACTCGGAGCCGCGTAGATACAGTATGAGGCTCACGGCTATCCCCAGTATCACCGTGACCCCTACCAACACAGGGGCTTTTCTGCGGATGAAGTAAGGCAGCGCGTTCAGGGGCTGCCGCAGGTACTCGTTGAGGTACGGCACCGCAACGTAGATGACGGCCGTAGTCGCCGCGGTGGCCGAGACGATGAGGGTGAGGTACCCCATCTGGCCCCGGCTGACCTGGTTGATGTCCTCCTCCAGCGCGCCTCTGCTGAGGAGCTCTACGCGGTCCTCCCTGAACCTATATGTGTACCTGAGCATCAGGTAGGTCACCTGGAGCACTAGGCCGACGCCGAAGACCCAGAGGCCCGTGACCCTGGGGCTGGGCGACAGGTCCAGTATCAGGCCGACCCAGTTGAAGGTGCTGAAGTCCAGGACGGCGGGGAAGAACATGAGCATGTTTAGGCTGAAGAGCCTGCCGAACGACTCGATGTCTCCCTTCCTCCAGAGCATGAAGCAGAGGGCGAGCACCAGCACCGTGACGGAGAGGTCGAAGTACGCCATGTACGGCTCCAGGAGGGGCCCCATGAAGCTGTCCTTGATCATGTTGATCACCCTCCCGTAGAGTGTGGTCTGGACCATGGTGACGGCCGCCATGTAGCATGCCGCCAGGGCTAATCCCAGCTCCACGGACCGGATGACGTTCTCCCTCATCTCCCCACCCTCTGGCGCTGCAGCGCCTGCGCGAAGCTCTCACCCACCGGGTCCCAGTTTACGACTATGCAGCCCATGCCCCTGAGGCTGTCGTAGTAAGGCTGGTTGTGGTACGTGAGGAACCCGGCGGCTATCTTCTCCTCCTCCGTCTGGGCGGCGATGCTGTAGCCCTGCACGTTGAAGATGATTATGGCGGGCTTGGTGCTGGCGCGTCCCACGTACCTGTGTAGCTCCCTGACGCCGTCTATGATGCCCTTGATCTTCTCGGGCTCCACCATGGTGACTATGACGAAGAGGGGCTGGGTGCCTACGATGTAGCGGCGGCAGCTGTGCACAGCCTCCTTGAGGCTCTCGCTGCTGTACCTGATGTCCACGTGGAGGAGCTCCCTCGTGATCTGGTACTGCTGACGCTTACCCACGTCCGGGAACAGTATCCTGCTCCTGGTCTTCTGCCTGACGGCGGGCTCCCTGGCCCTCTCCTCCTCAGAGATGTCCTCTATCTGGTCTAAGCCCTCCATGACGCTCTCGTCTATCTCGGACGCCTCCTTCCTGACGAAGGTGCCCTCCCACTGGTAGGCGTCGTGGTCGTAGACGCAGAAGCCGACGCGGCAGTCCCTGTCTATGTAGAAGTTGGTGAACCCCATGACCGCCCTTATAGCGTACTCCAGGGTGTTGTTGACTGCGGTCCCCAGCGCCATGTGGGCGGCGCTGTCGAGGAATATCCACACCTGCTTCTTGCCCTCCTTCTCGTACTCGTTGACGAGGAAGCTCCCTGGCCTGATGCTCATGAGCTTCGCCGAGGCCTTCCAGTTGATGGTAAGGTAGTGGTCTCCGGCCGTGTAGTCCCTTATCTCCCTGAAGTCGGTGGTGGGGATGCCGAACCTGAACCTGGCGTCCATGGGCATCGGTATTTTGCTTATGCTCTTGTGGTTCTTGATCTTCCTGACGAAGAGGGGCTGGGGCTGCACCACCACGGCCCGCTTCGCGTTCAGGCTGCCCAGGACGTTGCTGCTTATCACGAGGGGGTGACGCACCTCGTAGGCCACCTCGCGGAGTTCGAAGTACCCTCTCTTGGCGCACACCGCCATGTACTCGAACTCCACCGTCTTCGGGGCGAGGCCCTTCCATAGGGCCTTGAAGTTGGTTCCCTCGTCTAGGGCGAAGCTGCCGGGGAGGACGTCGGAGACCGTGACGAGGCCCGGCCCCCCCTCTATGGTCACGGTGAGCCTGTCCCTCACCTTGTCGTCCACGTTCACCTTGACGTCCTTGCCGACGCGCTCCACCGACGTCACCCTGGGCTGCCCTATGAGCACCCCGGTCGTCAGGAAGATGACGGGGGCTAGGCCCAGGGTGATGAGTATCATGTTTCCCAGGAACATGCCCAGCACTAGGAAAGTGACGGCGGTAACCACCAGCTCTAGGGTGTCCTGGGTCAGTGTCCGGGCTGTCATCTCTTACCTATGAACTCTTTCGGTACCTCTGTCTGCTCGAGTATCTCGTTGAGGACGGCGTCGACGCTGAAGCTGCCCTCGAGCACGTACTCCATCTACATCATCACCCTGTGTCCTATGGCGTCGTGGACGAACATCTTGACGTCGTCCGGGGTCACGAAGCCGCGGCCCGAGATGGCGGCGTGGGCCCGCGCCACCTTGAGGAGCGAGAGCCCGCCTCTGGGGCTCGCCCCCACCTCCACGACGGGGTGCCTCCTGGTCTCCCTGATTATCTGGCTGATGTAGTCGATGATCTTGTCGTCGACGTATACGCGCTCCTCGATGAACTTCTGCATCGCCTGGAAGGTGGCGTCGTTGGTCACGGGCTGTATCAGCTCGGAGGGGTCGTCCTGCTTCCAGTAGATGCGGCGCTTCATTATGAGGCTCTCCTGGGCAAGGGTCTAGACGTACCCCATTTTCAGCTTCAGGAGGAACCTGTCCATCTGGGCCTCCGGCAGCGGATAGGTCCCCTCCATCTCGATGGGGTTCTGGGTGGCGATGACGAAGAAGGGATTGGTCAGCTTGTGGGTCTCGCCCTCTATGGTGACCTGCCTCTCCTCCATGGCCTCCAGGAGGCCTGCCTGGGTCTTAGGGGGCGACCTGTTTATCTCGTCCGCCAGCAGCACGTTCGTGAATATGGGGCCCCTCTCCAGCACGAACTTGCTCTCCTGCATGCGCCAGACCCTGGTGCCCAGTATGTCAGCCGGCATGAGGTCCGGCGTGAACTGTATCCTGCTCCAGTGGCAGCCGGTGATCCTGGCGTACAGCTTCGCCAGCAGCGTCTTCCCCAGGCCCGGGTAGTCCTCGAAGAGCACGTGGCCGTTGGCCAGGCTCGCGGCGAGCAGCTTCCTCAGCACCATTCGTTTGCCGACGTAAACCTTGCCCAGCCCCTCCAG
>CAYPNN010000029.1:9611-9977 GCA_964412065.1 uncultured Candidatus Bathyarchaeia archaeon | reverse complement strand
CGACGGCAACGAGATGACCGACCCCGCGACGCCCCACGTACGGGCGCTGGACGGCATCAAGGCCAACGCCGACGAAGGCGGGCTCGCCGCCGCCCTGGAGGAGGGCGTCACCACGGCCCAGGTTCTGCCCGGGAGCGCCAACGTCATAGGCGGCTACGGCGTGGTCATCAAGACGGCGCCTAAGACCACCGCCGACGAGATGGTCATCAGGAGCCCAAGCGGCATGAAGGTGGCGTTCGGCGAGAACCCGAGGCGCGTCTACGGAGTCGAGCAGAAGAAGATGCCCAGCACAAGAATGGGTGTCGCGGGCGTCCTCAGGGAGTGGCTCCAGAAGACCAAGAACTACCTGGAGAAGCAGGAAAACCA
>CAYPNN010000029.1:6377-9601 GCA_964412065.1 uncultured Candidatus Bathyarchaeia archaeon | reverse complement strand
CAGGAGACGTTCAAGGGCGACCCTGAGAAGCAGCCGGAGCAAGACATCAGGCTGGAGGCCCTCGCCCCGGTGCTGAGGAAGGAGATACCCCTCAGGGCCCACGCCCACAGGGCGGACGACGCGGCGACCGCGATCCGCATATGCGAGGAGTTCGATGTGGAGATGAGCTGGGAGCACGCAACCGAAGGCCACAGGATAGCCGACTACATCGCGGAGAAAGGCGTCCCGGCGGTCTGGGGTCCCAGCCTCACCGCCCGCAGCAAGTGGGAGATGAGGGAGCTGAGCTACGAAACCCCGCGGATCATGCACGAGGCGGGAGTCAAGTTCGCCATACAGACGGACGCCGTCGGCAGCACCATCAGGTTCCTGCCCCTCAGCGCAGCATACAGCGTCAAACACGGCCTCCCCTACGACTACGCGTTGAAGGCTATCACCATCGTGCCCGCCGAGATACTGGGGGTAGCCGACCGCGTCGGCAGCGTAGAGGTCGGCAAGGACGCCGACCTGAGGCTGCTGAGCGGAGACCCCCTGGACGTGATGACCAAGGTGCAGAGGGTCATCATCGACGGCGAGGTCGTCTTCCCCCTTTAACCTTTTTTAGTCTGTGAAGCCGTCGACCCACTCGGGGTCGTCCGGCGGGTCCTCCGCCAGCTTCTCTCTCCAAGCCTCGTCGGTGAGCCTCTGGCTCATGGGCTGCTTGAACTCGTAGTAGCTGAACACCGGGCCCGCGCCGAGGACCACCGAGCCGTCAGGCTGCCTGTACGCCACCACTATGAGCCTCACGTACCCCGTTGCCTCCTCCAGCGCCTGGTTCGTGTTCGTGTCGGTGTGCACGTCTGCGACGAGGGTCGTCTTCTTCGCCTTGGAATCGACCCCCGCAAGCACGTCGTCCAGCTCGTCCGCGAAGTCCCTTATGAAGTCGCAGTCGCCCTGCGTCAGCGGCTCGTTCAGCAGCTCCTTCTCCGATATCTGGATGAGCCTGGAGATTATTTCCTCCAGGGACGTCAGCCTCCTCGCCGATGTCTCGTCGAGGACGCCGTAGCTGCTCAGCCCCCTCCGTGTCATCTTGGTTAGGTCCAGCAGCCTCGAGTAGAACTCGGGCACCGGCTCGACGTAGCCCTCGACGGGCGGCAGTATAGGTGCTCCTACCGCCTCTACGGTGTAGCTCTGCTTCGCGTACAGTATGGTGTCGTGCCGGAGCTCGGTCCACGACGCCAGCGCCGCGGTAAGCTGCTTATCCGTCCACGCCTCGGTCTGCATGAACGTCGGGTACCCCTCGCCGTGTTCCTCAAGCAGCGGCATAAGTGTGTACAGCCAGGACCAGTACAGGTTCCTCCCCCAGTCGTCGGCGGTGAAGTTGTCGAACTGCTCCTTCAACATGTTGAACTGGGTATCATAGTTCTCGTAGTTGGAGTCCTTTAGCTCGTCCAGCATCTCCCTCGCACGGGACGACCCCAATATAGCCATAACATCCAATCCACGCGGGAAGCCCCTAGTCGGGCCTAGGGCGGTGTTGACCCAAGTGAACGGCTGCTCCGGGCCGAGCGGGCTGTGCACACTGGGAAACACAAGCTCTTGGAAGATGTAGGCGTCTGGGACGAACCTCTGCCCCATGAGCCTGAAACCCATAGTGGCCTCAAGCACCTCGTCCAGCCTGTCAGGGGTTATCGGGAAATCTAGAATGACGTTGCCTGTTCCGCCGTAGATCGCTGGAGGATTATGCTCCGCCAGCTTCAGCTTAAGCTCCAGAAGCTCTTCGTCGTCCAGCTGCCCTGGGTCTATTGTTCCTGCGAACACGCTCTGCAGAGCGTCAAGGTACTCGTATGGCCCCAGGTCGTCCGAGACGCCGACGTAGAACGATGTGACCTCGTAGACCCTGTTCCAACGGGTCCAGAGATTCGTGTCGCCTGTGAGGGCCGCCGTCAACAGGCACGCCTGCAGGGTCTGGACCTCGGCGTCGTACTCGGATATGAAGGCGGTGCACGGCGGCATAGTGCTGCAGGTGGTCCCCGCTTCGATGTTCGGGTCTCCCTTCAGCAGCATGGACATCCTGCCGTACCACATCACCGCCTTGAAGTAGTTCCGGAGCTTCTCGGACCGCGTGTAGTGGCCCCGGGGGACGTACTGCGAGTAGTCCTCCCTGTAGATGAATATCCCCGACTCGTTGAAGCCGCTGTGCCTCTCTATGTCGGCCAGCTCAGCCTCGACGAGTTCCTCCACGAAGGCGTCGGGGGTGAAGCCGTACCTCTCTAGGTCCTCCTCGTAGAAGCTGCCGCTGTCGTAGTCGAAGATGTCCTTCATCTCCGTTATCTGATCCTCGCCCGGCTTCAGCAGGCATAGGCTGACTGCGAGGTACGCCGCGTTCCTCCTGTGTGCCTCCCTTACCCTTCCCTCCGTTAGATTGTACTGCTCCGCCGAGTAGTCGTATAGAGCCCTGCTGATGTTCCAGATGTCCCCGTAGAACGTCGCCTCCTCTATCCTCCTCAGGGTCTCGTCGAACTGTATGTGATAGAGGTGCAGCAGGGAGTCGGAGGTGACGAAGATCGGGATGTCCCTGTCCCTCAGCTCGTCGTAGACCGGCTGGATGTACTCCTCGTCCCCGTCGAACGGGTTCTCGATTACCACAAACCCATTCGAGAGCAGCAACTGCTCCGCCCTACCGCTAAGAGGCACCGACGACGTGAAGTGCCCATAGTTCGTGATGCCAGCCGACTCCAGGGGCAGCGTGTACTGGAGGGCCCCCGCCGTTCCGCCCCATACCGTCGGCGTCAACTCGAAGCCGTCCGTCTCAACCGAGTCGGCGATAACCGTTGAGGGGCTGCTCTGCCTCTCCAGCTCCCGCCTCAGCCTGTACTCAAGGATGGACACCTGAGAGCCCAGGTCGTCGTTCAGGTCCTCCAGCTCCTCCACGGACTCCTGCAGCTCACGCACCGTGCCCAGAAGCTCGTCGATCTGCCTGAGGTAGACCTGGGTCTCGTCCCCTTGGCTCGCCTGCGTGCTCTCGTGAATCCTGTATCCGATGAATCCGCCGCCGAGGCCCGACACCACCACCGCGGCGATCAACAGCATCGCCTTCGGGTACCTGCCTTCCATGGGTACCAAGAAGTTTATAGTTTATATAAGACTACATTTTAGAACGGCCTTGAGCCGGGGAAGCAGATTCTATGAATATGTCTATAGATTCAGAAAATGCTTCCATGTGAAACGCGTAGGGAGGCTAGCCC
>CAYPNN010000029.1:2241-6367 GCA_964412065.1 uncultured Candidatus Bathyarchaeia archaeon | reverse complement strand
CGTTTAGCCCTCCTTCATGTAGGCCCTGACGATGACGATGTCCGTTACCGGCCAGTCGCTTATCACTCCGTAGGGTGTAGCCCTGTCGCCGGTCGACGCCGACTCGATGGCGTCTACCACATCCATGCCCTCAACCACCTTGCCGAAGACGGTGTAGCCGTAGCCGTCAGGGTTTGGGTAGTCAAGACCCGGGTTGTCTATGGTGTTGATATAGAACTGGCTTGTCGCGGAGTCTGGGTCAGACGACCTCGCCATGGCTATGGCGCCCCGCACGTTCTTGAGGCCGTTCCTAGCCTCGTTCCTTATGGGGGCGTGGCCCTCCCTCCACGTCCCGTCGGATTGGAAGCCTCCCCCCTGTATCATGAAGCCCTCCATCACTCTGTGGAAGACGAGCCCGTCGTAGAACCCCTCATCGACGTATGCGACGAAGTTCTCCACGGTGACGGGGGCCTTGTCCCGGTCGAGCTCGATCTCTATGACTCCCAGGCTTGTCTCCAGGACGGCTATCTCCTTCGCCGCCGGTTTCTTGAACAACGTGTTAACCGCCAAAATAAAGGCTGAGCTGCTAAACAGGAACAGCACGACCACCGTCATGATCGTCCTCTTGTTGAGCTTCATAGGTAGTTGAGGAAAGCGTACTCCTTAAAAGAATTATTAAACCGACGGGCTTAGCTGATGGCTCCCAGCAGGTCAGCCTTCGTTATGATGCCCACGATCTCGCCCTGTCTCTGCACCAACACCGCCGGGTAGTACTTGAGCAGACTGGAGAGCAGGCTGAGGGGCGCGTCGTCAGAGACCTGTGGGAACGACTCCTCCATCACCTCCCTGACCCGTCTCGTCCCCGGCGGCTTGTCGTCATCGGGGTAGAGTACCTGATCCAGGAGGGTCCTCTCCGACACCCCGCCCACGGGCTTACCGTCCACGGTCACGGGGAGCTGGCTGAAGCCGTGTTTCCTCATAGTCTCGACGGCCTCGTGGATGTAGGCATTGGCATCGACGCTCACAACGTCCCTCGTCATCATCTCCCCGGCGGACACCTCCTTCCTACGCTCAACCCTGTCTAGGGACTCGAATATGGCCTTCACCTTGAGGTAGCTTGGCTCGATCTTGCCGGCCTCAAGCTTAGCGATGTAGCTCTGGCTGACCCCCGCCATGTCCGCTAGCTGGTTCTGGGTTAGCCCGAGCTTCCGTCTCCTGTCTGGTATTATGTCTATAGCGGGAAGCATGACTATTGGAGGCACAGTCATCACATATATTCTTTTCGTAATTTTTTATGGTAAATATTATTCGTTTTAAATCGAGGACTTTGCGGAACATTATTCATACAGGAATACAACAGCCAAGAAATCCTAAATACAAGAATAACGTGCCCTATCTCACCGATTACAGGGGTGAAACGGAACTCTCGTTCAGATTGGAAGACTGGGGAACATTCGAGGGCATAGGCAAAGGCTACGCCTTCAAACAGGATGGAAGATTCTACTCGGTGCTGGAGACCAAGGTGGGGAGCTACCGCGGCAACCACGTTCACCCAAACAAGCAGTACACCCTTCTGCTGTCCGGAAAAGCCAGGTACGTGCTCTACGACGGCGGAGAGCACAGGGAGGTGCCGCTGCGCTTGGGGGAGATCACGGAGGTGGAGCCGGGGGTCCCGCATATCATGGTCGTGGAGGACGACATAACCACCTTCGAGTGGTGGGACGGCGACTTCATCGCCGAGCCCTGCGGAGGCGAGTTCAATGAATACACCCGGGGCAGGGTGGGGCCCGAGCACTTCAAGAAGTAGCGTAGCTTCCGAAACCGATCCACACCCATACTTTCTTTACGTTCATGCCACGTTAAACACTCGATGAGGCTTGGATGACCTAGGTACAGTCCGTGACGCGTTCTACTTCCACGTTCACGGCGAAGTGAACACCAGGAAGACCGTGGAGCTAGCGTATGAGAGAGCCACCCTGTTGGGGATCGACAGAGCCGTGGTCGCCTCGGAGACAGGCCTCAGCGCCCTCGAGGTGCTCAAGGTCTTCAAGGACATGGAGGTGATCGTTGTAAGCTCAGCAGCAGGCACCGAGGTGGAGGGGACCGCCATAGGAGACCTGCGCATAGGGATACCCGACGAGGACATACACAGGCAGCTGCTTGAAGGCGGCGCCGAGGTGATCAGGGGCACGGACCCTTTCTGGAACCTGAGCGCCCACACCCAGCTCGTGGACACAGGGAAGCTCGGGATGATGTTCCTCAAGACCCTCAGTTCCGGGCTCCACGTCTGCATGACGGCGGTGCTGGAGGCGACGGACGCCGGGTACCTCGCGGCCGGGGAGGAGGTGGTGGCGTTGGCCGGCAGCTGGGTAGGCCTTGACACAGCAATAGTGGCTAGGGCGGCTAACAGCGTCCGCTTCTTCGACGGGTTCGAGGTTCTTGAGCTCATATGCAAGCCACGCCGCGCCCGCCACGCCTGGCCCGTGGATCAGAAGACTTGGGTGGGGGACCTGGATAAGTACAGACGGTTCACGATCTAACTCATATATGCCTGACCCCAAACTCAAGAGTGGATTTTATTGAGATTCAAAGATAAATCCATCCTGATCACCGGGGCTAGCGGCGGGATAGGCGGAGAGACCGCCCTCGGCTTCGCTGGGCAGGGAGGAAACGTCGCTCTGAACTACCTCACCCGTGAAGAAAGGGCGGAGAAAACCGCCGCGAGTGCCCGTGAGCTCGGCGTGGAGACGCTCGTCATCAAAGCCGACGTATCCGCTCCGGAGCAAGTCAAGGCAATGGTTGACACGGTGACGGACAGGTTCGGTGGGCTCGACGTGCTAGTTAACTGCTCCGCCCTGCACCCGCCTCCCATGTTCAGCCTCATGGAGCCTGACTGGGAGCGCTGGAAGAGAATGATCCACGTTAACGTCATGGGCGTCCTGGCTTGCAGCCACGCAGCTGCTCCGCACCTGAAAGACTCCAGCGGCAACATCGTCAACGTAGTCATGGACTGGGACGCGGGCGGCGTCGGCTACACCCTCACCAAGGCAGCAGGCACGCCTCTGACGAGGGGGCTGGCGAGGGAGCTGGCTCCCACGAGGGTGAACGCCGTCTCCCCGGGCGCCGTGGACACCTGGGGGATGACCGAGGACGAGAAGAAGTACTGGGTGGACCGTACCCTGCTGAAACGGGTGGGCCACCCGAAGGACATAGCCGACGCCATACTGTTCCTAGCCTCCGACGAGGCGAGCTACATAACCGGCGCCACGCTGCAGGTGGACGGTGGCACACGGCTGCTAGTCTAGCTTCTCCAGCGCGGCCGCCACGATCAACGGGAAGACGACGGTGACGTCGCCGAAGATGGTACTGGTCTTGGACTCCAGGCTGCCAGCCTTAAGCTTCCCCCACGTGATGGACTCCTTGAGGGGCGCCCCGCTGAGGCTGCCGTCCTCCACCCTCGCGGAGCTTATCTGGACAGCCGCGTCGAGCCCCTCCCTCAGGGTGTGAAGATACTGGACGTGGTGCTTGGGCGTCCCCCCGCCCAGTATGATGGCCCCAGACTTCTTAGCGTCGTAGACCACGTCCGCCAACAAGTCGAAGTCCTTGAGGGGGTTGAACTCCAGCTTCTCGCGTTTGCTGTACATCCACAGCGGTATCCCGAGCATGCAGTCCAGGAACCCGGGGCTGAAGATGGGCACGTTCCTTCTCGCCGCAGTGTACATTATGCTCTCCTCGTCTCGGAGCCGCAGCCCCACCTCCCTGATGAACTCATGGAAAGCTATCCCGGTTCTCCTCTCCTCGGGGATTTCGTCGAGGATGCCGCAGATGAAGCCCTCCAGGTCCACGAAGGTCTGGCTCTCGATGAAGATGTCGTACGCCCTGTTGTAGCCCTCCTCGTAGAGCTTCTCGTCGTCAACGTTCACCGTGCCCACGAGGTGCCCCCCTCCCATGGCCTCCACCAGGTCGTGGACCATGTTGGCTCCGTTGGAGACGACGGCGTCCACGTAGCCGTCCCTTATGAGGTCCCTGAATATGAGGCGCAGCCCGCCCGGCACAAGCGGCCCGGAGAGCGTGATGAAGGTGGTGTAGTCCGGGTCGCCGAACATCTCGGCGACTATATCCACCGCCCGCCCGACCCTGCCTGCCC
>CAYPNN010000029.1:1956-2231 GCA_964412065.1 uncultured Candidatus Bathyarchaeia archaeon | reverse complement strand
ACGCATCTCCTCGGCGAGCTCGCCGACCGTCATTCCGCCGCGGAGCCGCATCTGGTGTACTCTGTTCATCTACGCGCCTTCAGCTCTTGACGCGCTGGATCTTCACCCTACCCATGATGATCCAGTACTCGACGTTCTTCCCGGCCTCGAGCTTCGAGGCCACCTCCTCGTCCGCCGGCATGGCTACGTCCATCATCTCGTACGTCTCGAGATCCATTATCTGTACGCTGCCTGGGCCTAGGTTGATGACCTGGCCGCTCCTCTTGTCCACTATG
>CAYPNN010000029.1:0-1946 GCA_964412065.1 uncultured Candidatus Bathyarchaeia archaeon | reverse complement strand
GCTGCTGAGCTCTTCCCTGAGCCGTGCGTAGACCAGGTCCATGAGCTGGATGCTTGTGGGCCCCATGCTCACGACTTGGCCGCTCCTCTTGTCCACTATGGGTACCTGGATGTTGGCGTCCGTGCTGCTGACGAAGCTCTGCTTCCTGCCGTCGAATATGCTGATGGCGGTGCACCTGAACTTGGCGCTGCCGTGCTTACCCGGCTTGCTCTTCTGGATGCTGACGATCTGGCTCGGCTCATCGTTGATTATGGCGTAGCTGCCTTCCTTGAGCTCCCCGACTCTAGCCATTTTGTATGACATCTAAACACACTGTTCCGTTGGGTTTACACTCAAAGTGTGGTCAAAAAGTATAAAGGTAACGAAAAAACGGCGATTTAGCCTATTTCTCTCTTCTGATCTTGGGTTTGTTGATGGTGAAAGTGACGGAGGAGCCCACCACCTCGGCGTCTGGGATGACCCCTATTACCTCCCTGAAGAAGGCACCGACGTACTCCCTGAGGAAGATGCTCCACCCCTCGACCTGGTTGTGGCTCAGATGGATGATGTCTGTCTCCTCCCTCTCATGATAGGTCGTCCTGAACCACCCGCTGTTGTCCCCGAGAAGCTCTGTGATGTACCAGACAGCGTTCTCGTAGGTCAGGGGTAGCCCCCTCTTCAGTATAAGCTCCTTGGGCCTCTCCCGCCCAGCCGATCTGGCGATGGCTCTTATCTCGTCTTCTTCGAGTACAGACAGCAGCTCCGAGAAGGTGTGGGGGGAGATCGTGACTGCGCCTAGGTTTTCGAAGAACCTGTAGCTCACAGAGTATTTTCGAATTATGCGGTCGACCAGCGTGTTAACGCTGACGCCGTGCCTATCCGCCTCGTACCTCAGCACCTCGTCGTACGCCTCGTTGATGCGGACGGTCCGTGTGACCGTCGAGCCTTTAGATATGGGGTCGTAAACCGTCATGGTTATACTTGAACACAAGTGAACACAATTATATATGTTATCTATTGAAGGAACTTAACTGTACACGCTAACTTTAATAATCGTTCTGAGGTTGTCTCGCGGAAGCACCTTTAGGTTCGGAGGCGGCTGGAAAATAATATGCCCTAGCTGCGGAAGCCAGAAACTCATACGCGACTACGACTCAGGCGAGGACGTATGCGGCTCGTGCGGCCTCGTCGTGCAGGCAACCATCATAGACACGGGCCCAGAGTGGAGGGCGTTCAGCACGGCGGAGAACAAAAGCCGAGCAAGAACAGGGCGCGCACCTTCCTACGCTCTATACGATAAAGGGCTGTCAACCGTCTTCCGACCAGACAGGGACGCAAACGGCAACAAGCTCGACAACGAGACACGCATCAAGATGACGAGGCTAAGACGCTTCGACAACAGATCGAAAATCGACGAGACGTGGCAGAGAAACCTGAGTGTCGCCATGTCCGAGCTGGACAGGATGTGCACACATCTACACATACCCAAGAACATCGAGGAGCGGGCGGCGCTCATCTACCGCAAGGCACTCAAGAAGGACCTGCTGAGAGGCAGGAGCATCGACGGATTCGTCGCCGCGAGCCTGTACGCGGCCTGCAGGCAGCTCAAGATACCGAGGCCGCTCAAGGAGCTGTCGGGGATCAGCACACGGGACCACCAAGAGATAGCTAAAACCTATAGGCTGCTGATAAAGGAGCTGAACCTGAGGATGCCCGTGGACGACCCCATGAAGTTCGTCCCCGGGATAGCCTCGAAGCTCAAGCTGACACAGCGCACAGAGCGACACGCCATAGACATACTCGTGGAGGCGCAGAGACGGCAGGGTCTCACCGGCAAGGACCCCCGCGGGCTCGCCGCGGCGGCGCTGTACAAGGCCTGCATCGAGACGCATGAGAAACGGATACAGAAGGAGATAGCTGAGGCCGCCGGCACGCCTGGGCGTGCCCGGCACCCGCGTGCCACGGCT
>CAYPNN010000028.1:0-10102 GCA_964412065.1 uncultured Candidatus Bathyarchaeia archaeon | reverse complement strand
GACGGTTGAGCGTCAGATCCCGGCTGTCTACAGCACAGTCATGACAATAGAGTAGGCTGTTAAGGCTTAGTCTCCAACTTTTTTCTATTTGCCTAATTCTTATCTAGACCCTGCAGCCTATTACTGACGCTCCTAAAAGGCTCCACGCCTCTACGTTTTAGGTACATCAACCCCAGAAACACAAGTATCCCGGGTAGAAGGTAGAGCGTTATCCTGTTGAACGCTCTGTTGAAGACATCGCTCTCCTCCATAAGCAGCCACGTCACCGGCACGATGCTGCCCTGAAAGTTCCACCAGTTGCTTGGCGTGATGTGCATGGTGTACCAGACGAGATCGCATGCGATGGGTATCATCAACAGCACCAGGTGGTAGAGCCAAACCATTATCCCCATGTCATCGTCGACGGTGGCAAGGGGCAGCAAGGCTGAGCCGACGTACCATGCCGCGAGGGCGACGAACTCGATGACGGAGTTGTCTTTACTCGGGTAGAAGTATATTACGACTACCACCAACAGGGCAACCGAGAAAGGGGTCAACGAAAGCCACGGGGTTCTTTCTCCTTGGTCCGCTTGATCTCGTTTGGGAAGTAAGTTGTCGTAGAAGAAAGCTGTCAGCATCAACGCGGCGACCATAGCGAAGCCTTTCATGGTCTTAATGAACAACGAGAAGTATCCGACTACGGGCAGCCTGTTGATGACGCGCCCGATGACGAGTCGCTGTGAAACGGGGACCCCGTCTGGGAACATGTTGTTGTCACCCTTTGTGGTGTAGACCCATTCATCGTCGTTCTCGTGTTTATCTATGGCTCTATGCACGATGTACTCGTCCTCAAACCCGGGTCTTATGAACACGAGTATGTCTCCGTCGGGTGGTGGAGCCGCGTTCACGTCGTCGAAGTCGTCGATGGCCTCGATGAATATGAAGTCCCCTACTCCAAGGGTTGGTATCATGCTCTGGGATATGACGACCATCATCGGGTTCTCCGTGCCGAGTTGATTCCTCAGCAGGAATATCCCGCCGTAGAAGGCGGCTATGAGAACGATGAAAGTCGCGCCGTAGCGTAGTATCTCCTTAGTCCCGTCATCCATTATCTAGCGATCACTGTGAGGCAACTATCTCTATTCTAGGATCTATCCAGGCGGTTAAAAGCTGGCAGCACACAGGGTCCTGTGTTCCTCCCCTGAAGCACTTCTCCACCTCGCTGCATATGAGGCAGGGGCAGCCCCTGACAGAGTCGAGGGTGACCGGCTCATTCTTGCTGACAAGCTTATAGGTCCAGCGGCCGTCATTGAGGACCTTCTCTCGAACTATCCTGCCCTTCTCCTCGAACTTCTTCGCCAGCCGTGAGCCTTCTCTGCTGCTCACTTCTAGGAGCTTCCATAGCTCGCTCTGTAGAAGCCCTTCGTCTCCTGCGTCGTATATTAGTCTAAGGGCCCTCTGCTCCGCGCTGCTGTTCCTCGGTGGCACCGTCTACCACCGCTACTCGTAGTAGATGAGGTCGTAGTCCTCCAGTATCTCGTGGAGCTTCTCCACCGCCTCTCGGACCATGCCTTCATGCTTAGCCCCTGTGCATACCAGCTTCCCTGAGGCGAACAGCAGCATCACCACCTTGGGTTCGCCCATCCTGTAGATCAAGCCGGGGAACTGCTCGGGCTCGTACATCACGTTGTCCATGATGTCGGCGGCGGTCTCCAAGTCGATCTTGCCGTGGAGGTTGGCGCTGGCTACGATGTTCTGGATGACGATCTTTGGCTTCCCCAGGATGATTATCCCGTTGTTCTTGAGTTCTCTTACTACCTTCTTCACGGCGCTGCGGGCCATCTTCTCCGACTTGGCGCCAGTGCACACCATCTTGCCTGAGCCGAAGATGAGGGTAGCCGTCTTGGGCCTCTTGAGTCTGAAGACGAGGCCCGGGAACTGTTTGGGCCTGTACTCGACGTTCCTAAACACCTTCATTATAGCTAGGAGGTCGATCTTCTGGTCTAGGCTGGCCGATGCCACCACGTTCTCGATGCTAATGGCGAGGTCCTTTTGTTCTCTTTCGACTTCGGATTCTAGCTCTTCTAACCTTCTCTCAATGTCCATTCTATTTCACACCTTACGAAGCTGCCAGCTATAGCTTGCTAACTTTCTCCAGCACGTCCCTTGTGAGGAGGTCCTGGTTGATTATCTCCACGACGGGGATGGTGCTTATGTTGGGCTCGTGCATCACCTTCTCGCTGTACCCTATCTCTCCTGAGTAGCTGTTATACGTGATGAAGCTTCCCTCGAGGGCCTCACTCGTCTTCACGAAGTAGAGGAACACCTCGCTCAGGGTCCCGCCGATGACGAAGTAAAGGTGGTCGCCCTCGTTCATCATGTGCTGTATCACGTTTGAAGCCGGTGAGGAGGCGACCAGCATGACTATGTCCCTGATTGATTTCAGCTGGACAAACTTCATGACATTCCTGATATAAAACGGGGTAGGAGTATTTAAAATATATAAACGGAATGCAGGGATAAAGCAAAAATGTGTTCCACGGCGGGTGTGCAGCTTAATTAATAGCTGATTGTAAATGATGCATTGATTAGTTTAAGTGAATTATTGTCACCTGATTTCAAGGTCTTCTTCAACGCCCTCGTGAGCTGACCCGTCAACACCTTTTTAATCGGGTCTTCGTTCTTCAACTGGATAGAGATGAAGTGTGCATTATGCGGGTCAGAGATCCCTGAGGACGCCAAGTTCTGCCCCAAGTGCGGCGAGACCGTCGACGAGGGCCCGTCCGGGTTCATCATAGTTACGACGCCGGAGATTCCTGGATACAGGATCACCAAGGTGCTCGGGGTCGTTACGGGCCTTACGCCGAGGACAAGAGGCATCCTAGGCAAGTTCGTGGCCGGCTTCGAGTCCATGTTCGGCGGCGAGGTCACGGCTTTCACGAGCGAGCTGGAGAAGGCACGGCTGGACGCCATACGCAGGGTCAGGGACAAGGCGGTGAGCATGGGAGCTAACGCCATCGTGGGACTTGACATGGAGACCAGCGACCTGGGGCTTCAGCTGGGGGTCGTCGTGATCTCGGCCACAGGGACTGCCGTCGTGATCGAGGAGGAACAGTAGCTAGCCTACTTTTCTAGTGTAGTGCCCTGATACGGTGACGATCTCCTCGAACATCTCCCTCTTGGCCTGGCATATGGGGCAGACGTAGGGCGGATCCTCTCTGAATACCATGTATCCGCACTGTTTACAGTAGAGCAGCCTCCTGCTGGATTTCTCCATCTCTTCTGTTGCCTCCTCTTCTGTCTTCCTTTCTACCATGTCAAGCGTCGCCATCTGTTTATCGTAGGGGCGGCGCTCTGGTATGGCTCGCGCCTGCTTCCTCCCTTCATGTATCTCGTAGTCTACGTAGAGGCTGCAGTAGCAGCACCCGTACTCGGCTACGTCGGGGTCCCTGTAGTCGCAGGGGCAGATGATGTCGCGGTCCGTCTCGAAGTCCCCCGACGCCATCCTGCAGGGGCAGCTAGGGTAGCCGTATCGTTCCTCGTTTGTCTTCAGCCCCTCAAGGAGGGTTTGGAGCAGCTTCTCGTCTGGTGTGAGGTGTATGCCCCTCGACTTGGCGTCCCGCTCGGCTCGTCTCTTCACGTCATCTATGCTGATCATTGGGCGAGTGCCTCTTCAATGGCCTGCTTCTTGAAGCCCGAGATCACATGTTCGTCGTCGACTATTATAATTGGGAAGGCTAAAGGAACGTTTCTCTTCTTGAGCTCAGCGATGACCTCCTTCTGCTCGTCCTTGGTGATCCTGTCGACGTCCACGTACTCGTACATCATCCCGTTTTCCTTGAGGAACTCCTTGGTCTTCTTGCACCATCCGCAGGTGCTCAGCGTGTAGAGGAACAGCTTGGGCTTGCTCCTGTTCCCCTCTACTTTGACTGGGTTCATGAATCCACAACCAATGATACAGGTTGATTATCAGATGGAGGTCTATAAACTAAATGGTCGGGCGGCTCGCGCTCCACCTTCTTCTCTGTGAATGTTTTTTAACGCCATAATCAGATTTCCTCAGGATGGATATGGGTGGTAAGAAGGTTTACGACGGCTACAAGGCGTTCAGCTACCTTGAGCCGGGGTTCGACTACAGGGAGTTCAGGCTAACGGCGCATCCGCGAGTGGATCCCTACCATGTGCCTCTTAGCAGAGGAGAGGAGGAGCGGCTCCAGGGGCTGTTGGAGAAGACGGTGCTCGTCGATCTCCACGAGCACCCGGTGCTGTGGCCTGAGGACATGACGGAGGTGCCTGAGATGAACAGGCTTGGCAGGCAGTTCACGGCGTACGAGGCGCTGAGCACGAGCCGCCTGGACTGCGTCTTCGACAACATGATGGACGGGATGGCGTACGTCACCAGCTACAGCGGATGGAAGTGGACCGACGTGGTCCACGACATCGGGATCAGGCTCAGCGACATCGCCCACCAGGGCATGGTGACCCACTGCAGGACCGTGGAGGACATCAGGGACGCCCACGAGAGCGGCAGAATCGCGCTGGTCTTGGCGCTGGAGTCGGCTTCGCCCATCGAGAACGAGCTGGACAGGATCGACGTCCTCTACGGGCTGGGGGTGAGGAGCATGGGCGTCTGCTACAGCGAGAGCAACATGCTGGGCGGCGGCATGGGTGAAAGCAGCCAGGACCTGGGGCTCACGGACTTCGGGTACGACGCGGTTAAGCGGATGAACAGGCTGGGTATGCTCGTCGACGTGGGGCATACATCGGACAGGACGGCGCTGGAGACGATGGAGGCGAGCGACGCCCCCATCTATAACAGCCACAGCGGCCCCGCGGCCATCGCCCAGGGCCACACCACAGGCGACGAGGTGCTTCACGCGCTGGCGGAGGGCGGCGGCCTCATAGGCGTCGGCGGCGCCGGTATGGGGCTGCGCACCAAGAAGAACCCTGTTGGGAGCATCGAGAGCTACATGGAGTGCGTCGAGTACTGTATCGAGGTGATGGGCATCGACCACGTGGGCTGCGGCCCAGACACACTTTACGGCGCCCACCAGGAGCTGTACAAGGTATGGTTCCCGCTGAGGAAGGGACACCACAGAAGACCCGGCTCTAAGGCTGAGAAGCCTTTCCCTGTGCCGGAGGAGGTGGTTGACCCGGGTTACGTTAAGGGTCTCGAGAACCCGAGTGAGTACGTGAACGTTGCCCGCTGGATGATCGTGCACGGATACAGTAACGCGGAGATTCAGAAGGTCGTGGGCCACAACGCGTTGAGGATGCTCGGGGAGGTCTGGATATGACTCATTATTACAGGTAACTTGTAATATGCATAAATTTTTTAGGGTTTATTGGTTGGTGTGGGGTTTGCTTGTTTTTACGTGGCTTGTTGCCGTGGCTGTGTATTTCGTGATTTTTTAGGTGGGAGTCTGTTGTGGGTTGTGTTTGGGGGGCGGGTGTATGTGATGGAGTTGTTCCGTGTTACAAAGTAAGCTAGCAGTACAGCATAGTTTATCAGTAAAACTGTGAGTGGTGTTTGAGGGTGATCCAAACGCCAACCAAAGGCATTTTATCAAAACCTTTGAAGCCCTGTGAAACGTTTCTTTTAAAACGTTTCACGTTGGAAAATATGGCTAGCAAGGCATACATGTAACTTTATCTGGATTCGTTGATATATATTAAAGAATGTCAGTAAAATAGGTAAATACCGTTAAATATTACCGAAAAAATGTGAAGTGTTATCACATGCATGAATGCTGGTATGTGTAAATGTTTAAAATATCAAACTCAAGATTTAACATATGACTGTTGAAAACTCGGAATATCGTTATGGAGTATGCGGAGTTTTTTGTGAACAATGCGCTAGCGGAAATGGACGGATCAAGGAACTGGCATCAGAATTGCTTAGATTAACTAAAGATGTTAACTTTCATGGTCCTAAGATAAAAGCATTTGATTTTAAGGAATTTTATAAAGGGCTTGACTGGTTCGGAGAGACCTATGGATGTCCTACATGTCTTGAAATAGATGAGCCGTGGTGCGCTGTTAGGAAGTGTGAAAAAGCAAAGAATCTAGGGAATTGCTTACTGTGTGAAGACTTCATAGAATGTTCGAAGAACAAATATCAGAGGACAAGATATTCTTATCTCCTTGAACATTACGAAAGGGTCAAGGAGATAGGTCTTGAGCAGTATTTCCTAGAGGAGAGGGAAAAGGCGAAAAAAGGTTTGCTCACTCATGACATAAGAGAATATTAAAATCATGCATGCAGAACTGCTGCACCGGTGTAACGTATTCTTTTCCTCATGGATTTAGTCTTATCTGCCCACGTTTCTTATCTTCATAGCTAAACACATAATGTATCTGGCGGTGACCTCTCCTGTGTAACTTGGAGAGCCCTAAGACTCCTTATTGAGGCATCAAGTAGATATCCCGTGGGTTATGCCTAGTATAAGTGCGGCTAACAAAAGGCGACTTTCATGCATTGTATAGTATTTGACTTATATTATAATTAAATTAACTCTTAGGAAAGATGGATTACCTACTTATTTATATAATAAATTTTTAAAATCAAGGAGATAATTGTCATATTGAGAATTTCAATATCCGTGTCACATGTAATAAGCGTGTTTGGGACTTGAGCAAACTTTTGGGCATCGACTCTACTTTATCCGCATCCTGACGAGGGCTGCCGCCACCACCAGCCAGTACCCGTAGTTGGGTAAGGTGAGGAAGACGCTGACCCAGTAGCCTTCCTGCACATAGAAGACGATCACTAGACCTATGCCCAGCACCAGCATCAAGGTGCCGACCAGGTTGTACCCCTTGAGCACCTCCCTATCCCTGTATGCCGTGTAGATCATGAGGAAACCGGAGAGGAACAGGAAGAAGTTCCCGACGTCAAGAGTAGTGGGCATATAGTAGAATCAGGTAGCGAGACATATAACAAACCTGATAAACAGCGGTCCCCCACCCAGAAACATGAACAGAAAATGTGTAATAGGCTACACCTTGGCCGCGTCGATCGCGATGATCTTCTTCATGGTCTACGGCGTCGCCGTGAGCATGCCGGACAACGTCTACACACGGCATGGGCTGCCTTTCACGTGGGGTAGACACCAAGAGGTCACCATAGCGGGCCCCGTGGACACGTGGACCGTGGAGCTGAACGCCATGCTAGGCGACCTGATATTCTGGTCTGCGGTGACGATGACGGGCCCTCTGATGCTCACCAGAGACGACGCAGAGGAATAGCCTTCAACCACCGAGCATCGCGATTAAGTATGTTATTTGTTTAAGCAACCGACGCCCAGAGAAAAAGGTGGCTATGTGATGACTCCCTTCTTCCTCAGCGCCGTTATCTCCTCCACGCCGTAGCCGAGCAGATCAGAGAGTATCTCCTCGTTGTGCTGGCCAAGCATGGGCGCCGCATCCGCGGCGGCGGGCGTCCTCGAGAACCCGACGGGGAAGTTGGGTTGACGCACCCGCCCCGCCCTTGGGTGCTCCACCTCCACGATCATCCCGCGAGCCTTGACCTGGGGGTCCTCCACCACCTCATCAAGCTGGTATATGGGAGCCACGGGCACGTTCACCCCGACGAGGGCGTCCACGACGCCGCTCACCTTCTTGCCCGTGACCCACCGCTGCAGATCCTCGTTCGACTCCAGATCGATGCCCGTTAGCTCCTTGAGGCGGTCCACCTGGCCGCCCTCCGCCGCCACGTAGACGTAGCCGTCCGTAGCCTCGAAGAAACCGAACAGTATGGCGACGGTTGGCCTGTCCCTCCATATCTCCCACGCCAGCTTGCCCTCCACCAGGTAGTTGGAGATGGGTATGCCCGTCTGCGCTATCATGCAGTCGAGCTGCGCGACGTCCACCAGTTGTCCCTCGCCGGTTCGGTCCCTGTGCCTGATTGCCGCGAGGATTCCGATCACCGCCCAGAGAGCCGGGTCGAGGTCGCCGTGGTACTCCGCAGGCCTGATGGGCGGACCCTCCGGGTCGATGAGGTCGCCGGTGAGCCGCATCCAGCCTGACATGGCCTCCGCGACCGGGGCGAAGCTGGGCCGGTCTCGGTATGGGCCGTCGACGCCGAAGCCGCTTAGAGCCGCGTAGATTATGTCTGGCTTCCTCTTCCGCAGCTCCTCGTAGCCCAGCCCCAGCTTCTCCATGGTGCCCCTCTTGAAGTTCTCGACGACGACGCCCGACTTCTCCAGAAGCCTGAAGAAGATGGTCTTCCCCTCCTCGCTCTTCAGGTTGAGGGTCATCCCCTTCTTGCACCTGTTCAGGTACATGAAGGGCGAGCTCTCGCCGTTAACCAGCGGCGGGTACAGCCGGGACATCTCGCCCCACGGCGGCTCGATCTTGACTACCTCGGCGCCCATGGACGCCAGGATCATCGTCGTATAGGGTCCATAGTACACGTGGCTCAGGTCGAGGACCCTGACCCCGTCGAGGAGCCCCGTCAAAACATCGTCACCCCAGAGCCCCCTAGCATATCTCCCCGCCGTCGAGGGCGAGGAGCCTGTCCCAGTTCTCCGTGGTGATCCGCTGGATTGTGTCCGTCTCCTCCTCGGTGAGGTGTCTGAACCTTCCCTGCATCTTAAGCGCCTCCGAGACCGGTGCCAGCGCCCTCGGCTTGTAGGTCAGCCTGAAGCGTCTGCCTTCCTCTATCTCGAAGAGGGGCCATAGCCCCGACTCCACCGAGAGCCTTGACACCTTTATCGCGTCCTTGGGGTCGAAACCCCAGCCGGTGGGGCAAGGCGCGTGTATGTGCATGTACCTGAAGCCCTTCAGTCCCTTGCCGTACATTATCTTGGAGGTGAGGTCCTCAGGGTAGGCCACAGACGCCGTTGAGACGTAGGGAACACGGTGGAGCGCCAGTATGAACGGGAGGTTCTTCTTCGCCTCGCTCTTGCCGCGGCTGTACTTGCTTATCGGCGTAGTTGCGCTCATCGCCAGCAGCGGCGTCGAGCTGCTCCTCTGGCCGCCCGTGTTCATGTACGCCTCGTTGTCGTATGTGAACCAGAAGATGTTCTCGTTCCTCTCCGCCGCAGCCGAGAGCCCCTGGAAACCTATGTCTACTGTTCCCCCGTCGCCTATCAGCCCCGCCACCACCACGTCCTCCCTCCCCATCAGCTTGTAGCCGCGGGAGAGGCCCGTGAGGAACGCGGCGGCTCCCTCGAACGCGGGCGCGTAGAAGCTCGGGACCCTGATGTTCATGAAGCCCGGCGCGCAGGACGCCACCTCCACCCGCACCGAGTTCCTGCCAAGCGCCTTGTAGACAAGCCTGCCCACGATGGACCCGCCGCAGCCCTGGCAAGCCGGGTTCCCAGGCCAGACAGCTTCCTCCTCCGGTATGTCCCTGATGCTGATCTTCTTGCTCACCTCATGCACCTCCTACACCCACGTGACGAGGGGCTCAACCTCCTCCCCCCTCGCCGCCTTTAGCGTCCTCTCCGCTATCCCTGTGATGTCCTGCACCCGGACCTCGTTCCCGGCTAGCCCCACGTGGTAGCCGAGGACCGTCGGGCGCTCATCCAGCCCATACATGACGCTCCGGATGGAGTTGAAGGCAACGCCTCCCTCGCCGAGGGATATGTTCCTGTCAAGAACGCCCATCGCTTTCACGCCCTCTCCTATCCTGGCGAACTCCTCGCTTGGGAACGGCCTGAAGGCCTTCAGCTTGACGAGGCCCACGGGCTTCCCGTCGCCCCTCAGCCTGTCTATGGCGGCCCGGGCCGTGCTCGCTATGGTGCCCATGGCCACTATCACGGCCTCCGCGTCCTCGCAGCGGTACTCGTCGACGAGGCCACCGTACATTCTCCCGAAGCGCCTGTAGTACATCTCGTCGACCTCCTCGATCACCTTCTTCGCCCTGGTCATGGCCTCCTGGTGGGCCCGCCACCTCCACTGGAGGTCGTGTCCTCCGCCCCACTTCACCATGGTCAGGTGGGAGAAGCTCTCGTCGGCGGGGAGCGGTGTGAAGGGCTCGTCGATCCTCTTGCCCTGGCTCCAGTGCCTCTTGTACATCTCTATCTCCGCGTCGAAGTTCTCCGGGAGCACCGGGTACTCACCCTCGTAGGGCGGCAGGAAGTCGTCGACCTCCTCCTGCCCCGGGATCGTCACAGGC
>CAYPNN010000027.1:0-10170 GCA_964412065.1 uncultured Candidatus Bathyarchaeia archaeon | reverse complement strand
GTACACCGCAGACGGAGAGGTCTGGGTGGAGGGAGATGTACGTGAGTGACAGGGACCCAGTGCGCATGGTCGATGTCTCCGGGAAGGAAGTGGTTCACAGGATGGCGACCGCCACCGGCAGGATAGTTCTGCGGAGGGAGACGGTCGACGCCGTGAGGGAGGGCAGGATCAGGAAAGGCGACCCGTTGACGGTGGCCGAGGTGGCTTCCATCCAGGCGGTGAAGAAGACGCCGGACCTCATACCGCTCTGCCACAACGTGCCCATCGGATCCGTTGACACCTCGTTCACGCTCGGCGATTCCCACATCGAGGCCAGGTGCAGGGTCACGGCTGTCTACAGGACGGGCGTGGAGATGGAGGCGCTGACGGGCGTCACGGTGGCTCTGCTCAACATCTGGGACATGGTCAAGTACCTCGAGAAGGACGAGGACGGACAATACCCTGAGGCGAGGATCACGGACGTGAAGGTGGCGGAGAAATGGAAGGAGAGATGACGAAAAACCACCCCCGAGACCAGGAAACCGAGACCTTCTTCGGGCTCCTCGTGACCAGCGACACAAGGACGGTCGAGACGGACGAGACAGGCCGACTCGCCAAGAGTCTAATCGAGGGGGCCGGACATAATGTAAAACTCTACGATCTAGTCCCCAACGACGCCTCGAAGATCGAGGGCTGGATCAAGAAGGCCCTCGAAAGCGGAGACGTTAGAGTGATAGTCACAAGCGGTGGAACCGGGTTAGGGGCGAAGGACAAGACCGTCGACACGGTGAGCAGGGTCTTCGAGAAGACGCTGCCAGGCTTCGGGGAGCACATGAGGAGGCTCAGCTACGAGGAGGTCGGGCTGCCCGGCGTCTGGAGCCGATCCGCTGCGGGGGTAGCCGGGGACAAGCTCGTCTTCTGTCTCCCCGGCTCGAAGGGCGCCGTGCGCATGGCGCTCGAAAATATTATTCTACCGGGTATCGGGCATATGCTTTGGGAGCTGGACCGAGTTTGACGATGAAGCCGTTCACGGAGCTGACCGACAGAGAGAATGCCGTCAAGCTCATCATGGAGAACGTGAAGCCCATCAACCGCGTGGAGGCGGTCCCCCTAGGCGAGGCCGCTGGCCGGGTGTTAGCAGCCGACGTCGTGGCGGGGTTCGACGTGCCGCCCTTCGACAGGGCGTCCATGGACGGCTACGCCGTGAAGGCGGGGGACACGTCTGGAGCTACAAGGGACTCTCCCATCCGCCTCAAGCTCATAGGCGTCCAGCATGCAGGCGAACTGTACGGGGGGGAGGTTGGGGGCGGTGAAGCCTTGGAGATAGCGACGGGAAGCCCCATGCCGATGGGCAGCGACGCCGTGGTTATGGTCGAGGACACAGCCCTAGAGGGGGACGTCATTACTGTCTACAAGGAGCTTGTGGCTGGGAGGAACATGGCCCCAGCCGGCGAGGACATGAAGAGGGGCGGCCACGTGTTAAGCAGGGGGGCCGTCCTCACCCCCGGGATGGTCGGGGCTCTGGCCGCCCTCGGCTACGCCGAAGCCGAGGTATACGGGAAACCGAGTGTGGCCATATACTCGTCGGGTCCCGAGATAGTTCCGCAGGGGACGCCGCTGAGGCCGGGGCAGATATACGACGTGAACAGCTACACTCTATCGGCGGTCATCGAGGCGAACGGCGGAGTCCCCGTGAAGAGGGGGATCATGCTCGACGACGTGGAGTCCATCGAGGCCGCGGTCATGGATGCGGCAGGCCACGATGTGGGGGTTTTCAGCGGCGGAAGCAGCGTGGGGGCGAAGGACCTCTTCGGCGAGGTCATGGAGAGGCTAGGCGACGTCTTCTTCCACGGCGTCAGGGTTAAACCGGGTAAGCCCACCCTCTTCGGGACGGTGGACGGCGCCCCCATCTTCGGGATGCCCGGCTACCCGACCAGCTGCCTAAACAACAGCTACGTCTTCCTGGCGCCTGCGGTCCGCCTCATGGCGCGGCTCCCCCCCAGGGAGGCTCGTCTGCTGAGGCTGCCGATGGGGCGCAGGACGGAGTCGAGGTCCGACCGTGAGCAGTTCATCACCGTGAGGGTGGAGGACGGGAAGGCTTACAAGGTCTACAAGCAGAGCGGCGACATCACCAGCATGACCCACGCCGACGGGTACATCGTCTTACCCGTGGGCGTCAGCGTGGTCGAGGAGGGCGAGACGGTGGACGTCACCCTCCTCTACTAGACCTTGACCGTGTTCACAGGCCTTAAAGCCTCACGGGTTCGTTTGGTATCAGAGGAGCTTTCGATGGATTTCGAGTTGGGAGAAGAGTACGCCCTGAAGCTAGACGAGGCTGACCCTCTGGTGGGGTACAAGGACAGGTTCTACGGGCTGCCGGGCTGCATCTACATGGACGGCAACAGCCTCGGGTTGATGAGCTACGACGCCGAGAGCACCCTGCTACGGGTCATGGATGAGTGGAGGAAGCTGGGGATCAGGGGCTGGGGCGGCGCCGAGGTGCCTTGGATAGGGTACGCTGAGATGCTCGGCGAGCTTCAGGCTCCCCTCGTCGGCGCACACCCCGACGAGTTGGTTGTCACGGGCGGCACCACGGTGAACCTCCACGCCCTCGTAGCCACGTTCTACAAGCCGGAGGCGGAGAGAAGGAAGATACTCGCCGACGAGCTGAACTTCCCCAGCGACCTGTACGCGCTGAGCGCCCAGATAAGGCTCAGGGGCGGGGACCCGGACGAGGATCTGGTGCTCGTGGAGAGCAGGGACGGCGTCATCATCGAGGAGGACGACGTCGTCGAAGCCATGGGCGACGACGTGGCTCTGGCGCTGCTGCCCAGCGTCTACTACCGCAGCGGCCAACTCCTGGACATGGGGAGGCTCACCGAGGAGGCCCACGATCGGGGGATACTGATAGGGTTCGACTGCAGCCACAGCGTCGGCGTGGTGCCTCACCGCCTCAGCGAGTGGGGTGTCGACTTCGCGTTCTGGTGCAACTACAAGTACGTGAACGGTGGCCCGGGGAGCACCGGCAGCCTATACGTGAACAGCCGACACTTCGGCACGACGCCCGGCCTGGCAGGCTGGTTCGGCAACGACAGGAGCACCATGTTCGAGATGCGCACAGAGTTCGACCCGGCTCGGACGGCGTCGGCGTGGCAGATAGGGACCACGACGATGCTGAGCTCAGCGCCCATCGAGGGCAGCCTCCGCATGATCGAGGAGGCCGGCATCGAGAACATACGCAAGAAGAGCATCCGGATCACGGGGTACCTGATGTACCTGATCGACGAGATGCTGGGCGACGACCCCTACAACTACGGGGTGGCCACGCCCCGGGAGCCCGAGAGGAGGGGCGGCCACGTCGGCGTCACCCACGACGACGCTTGGAGGATAAACCAGGCGCTCATCGCCCGCGGCGTCATCCCCGACTTCCGTCCTCCGAACATCATCAGGCTGGCGCCTATACCGCTCTACATAAGCTACCACGACGTCTGGACGGTGGCGCAGCACCTGAAGGCGGTAATCGACGGCGGGGAGCACGAGGCCTTCAGCGACGACAGGGGCACAGTAACTTAGACCCCTTTTCTAGTTACATGGAATAATTGAATCCCAATATCCTTGTCACACGAGAAACGAATTAAAGAAATGAATTATTTTTTTCCTGTCTCAAGATCAATGAATAATAATACTAAAAAACTATAAACAGATACTTCGAAAACATTCAAAATCAG
This sequence comes from uncultured Candidatus Bathyarchaeia archaeon, assembly GCA_964412065.1. Lineage (GTDB taxonomy): Archaea > Thermoproteota > Bathyarchaeia > TCS64 > TCS64 > RBG-16-57-9. Next base: position 6,463 of record CAYPNN010000027.1, on the reverse strand, counting down.
AATACCAAAATCATAGCTCCATATTTGAGAACCATATGTAAAAGTTCTCCAGGTATGAGGAAAACCATACAAATCAACCTCAGACGAACCAAATGGTCCATCACTGTACCTTGTTCCATTTGATACTAAACCTAGAACGAGAGTGAATGCTACTGAAAAAACAATACATTTAGCGTATCTTATACCTGCTCTTCGCCAATCCATTTCATTAAAATAAACTAACAGAAATGGTTTAATCCTTATGCCACATCCGCATACAGTCTTAAAATCTAAATCCTACAGCAGCGTCACCTGTATTCCCCGCTCATGCTGACGGCTATCAACGTGTGCGGCTTCTCGACGCTTCTATGTTTCAGCAGGTGCTTCAACCCCTTCGGCAGGTATACGGCGGTGGACGTCGTGAGCAGGTGCATCTCCATCTCCTCGCCCAGGTAGAGCTCGATCTCCGCACCTAGGTACTCGACGTCTTCAGGGTCGTGCCCCATGAACATGAGTACCTCGTCGTAAGGGTGCGAGTGCGCCTTGATGAACGGGTTAGGGTGAGGCACGTCTTGGAGCCTCATAACAGAAACGTGTTTGTCGCTTTCAGGAACCAGATCTCTGTCTAGATAGATGTTACTCGGCGTCCTCCCCTTAACCTCCTCTTTGGGGGCCTCTACCCCGTGGGCTAGGGTGTACCGGCTTGGTTTCTTCACGACGTATTTTCCGTAACGGGTCTCAGTCAACGAAGATCGATGAATTATGTGATTTTATGTAAATAATGTTTACACAGGGACGCTACACTACGCCCTCCTTCCGCAGGGACTCCACCTCTTCCACGGTGAGCCCGAGTAACCCTGTGAGGACTTCCTCCGTGTGCTGGCCGAGGAGGGGCGCCGGCACCTTGATGTCGCCCCTCGTCTCGCTGAACTTGATGGGGAAGCCGGGCTCGACGATCTCGCCCAAGGTTGGGTGGTTCACCTTGACGAACATCTCCCGTGCGACGGCCTGCTCGCAGCGCTGTGCCTCGTCGAGGTCTTGAACTGGGCCCACGGGGACGCCTGTCTCGGCGAGGATCTTCACCACCTCGTCGGTGGTCTTCCCGCTCACCCAGTTATTCACGACATCATCCGTGAGCTCCTCTACCCCGAGGAGCTCCCTGAACCAGTCGGTGATGCGGCCCACGGGGAGGCTGAACATTACGTAGCCGTCACGGGTCTCGTGGAGCCCGGAGACGCCCACGCGGCCGGCGCGGCCCGCCCTGAGGAACGTCATGCCCGCGAGGTTCCAGAAGCTGAAGCTCTGCATCACGGCCATCATGCTGTCCATCTGGGCGACGTCGACCCGCTGCCCCCTCCCCGTCTTGGCTCGGTGGATGAGGGCTGCGAGGATCCCTATGAGGCAGGTGAAGCCAGGTATGGTGTCGGCGATGGCGTCGGGGGCCTGCAGCGGCGGCCCCTCGGGGTCTATGGCGTCCTTCATCACCCACATGTAGCCGCTGGTGGCCTGGGCGATGGGGTCGAAGCTCCTGCGGTCCGCCCACGGCCCTGTGTGGCCGAAGCCGCTGATGCTCGCGTATATGACGCCGGGGTTCAGCTCCCGAAGCACGTCCCAGCCGAGGCCAAGCCGGTCCATGGTTCCTGCGCTGAAGTTCTCCATGACTACGTCGGCCTTCTTCACCATCTCAGTGAAGAGCTCCCTGCCTCTTGGATGCTTGAGGTCGAGGGTGACTCCCTTCTTGCAGCGGTCGACGAACATGAAGTAGGGGCTCTGGCCCTTGATGAGGGGAGGGAACATGCGCGTCATATCCCCCCACGTGGGCTCTATCTTTATGACCTCGGCGCCCATGGCGCCCATATACATGGTGCATATGGGTCCGGCGTGGGCGTGGGTGAGGTCCAGAACCCTGATTCCTTCGAGAGCAGTCATGGTATATAATAGAGAGTTTTGGATTATTGAATCATGCTTACAAAACTAAGGCACGTGTCTATCCCAAGGACGACAAGAACAATTGGTTAAAGACGTTCTAAATCTATTTTACTTACATTGGTGTTTCAAGTGCTTATAATAGATGATTTAAATTCTCTTTATGCCAACACGTTTGTGTGGGTTTGATTACGAGGTAGAAGGTTTGAAAGATTCCGTTAAACAACTTGCACGGTTTTCTCTAAGATCAATAGACAAAGCGATTTTTCGTGGCGGCTTTCTTGAAAATGACACCATCGTCGCCTTGGGTTCTCCTCGCTCTGGGACAACATGGATCATGGAGATACTGAACCATTTACCCGCATACACTACTGTCTTCGAGCCCCTTCATCCAGAACGGTTTCCTAGAGCTGGAGAGTTGAAGCTATCTATGAGGCATTATGAGGCAGAAGGAACAGAAAACGAGGCATTACGTGAATATCTAGGAAGTGTATTCAGGGGGGAGGTATCTTCTCGAAGACCACGTTATAGATTAACCTTTAACAATATCATTAAAAGAGTTACTGCGACCAAGCTTGTAGTTAAATTTGTCAGAGCTAATAGGCTTGTTCCATGGATATTAACTAATCACGATATTCGGGCATTGATCTATATCATTAGGCATCCGTGCGCAAATCTCGCATCTCAGCTAAGGACAGGTTATACCGGATACGATGTTTACCGTTTAACTCCATCCATCGACGAGGTAATAAACGACGCAAACGAGATCGGGTTCGACGACGCTATAATTAATAAACTTAGAGGGATCACGACCGAAGTTCAAAAATTGGCGGCTGTTTGGGCGATGGATCAAGCCATACCCTTAAAACATAACGACCCGAGAATGTTCAAGCTCTCATACGAAGACCTGTCTTCAAACAGTGAAAAAGAAGTTATGAAGTTGCTTCGGTTCCTAGATGAAACAGATCTTTACGAAGATATAATTCAAGAAATCAAGAGACCAAGCATATTATCGAAAAGGCAGAAGAGCCCAGACGACGTGATGAAGAAGACTTCTTGGAAAAACGAGTTGAACACCCAACAGATTGAGAACATTAGACGTGTATTAAACTGGTTTGATGTCTCATTCGATGATAGGAGTTACACCGTTCTTGACAATACGTTTCCAGTTAAATGAAGGTGTATGCAAATAAAAACATAGATTCCAAATCCGTAATAATATTATATAAAATATTTTCGTCCTATATCGGTGTGAATACTGGAAGCTCTTGATGTTCAAAGTAGTGTAAATCATGAAGAACATTTATGCAGATTTTGGGACACAACACATGTTACCATTCGGATTTCTTTACAAAATAGATTAGAAGTCATGCTGAAGGGAAAGTCTTTACTTTTTTGGGCTCAGAAGAAAGGTTGGAAAGGAAGTCTGCCGATTTACCTCTTTCGTTGCCCTTTCCATGGTTTTGTCACGAGTCATCTCGTCGGTCAGGATGAAAGATTGGTTTGCCCCCATTGTGATTACATAATAGAATGCTAAGTGAAAACACGATGTCTCTTAGTTATCCTGTGATACAAAGTAAAGAAATAACCGAATTAGATACAATTAGTCCTGAGAAAAGAGAACCGAACTACATTGCAATAACTATAGCTTATAATGAAAAAAAGTACATCAGGAACACCATTGAGAGTGTTTTAAATCAAACTATAAAGCCACGACTATACGTTGTAGTAGATGATGGGAGTACGGATCGGACGCCGTTTATCGTCTCCGAGTACCCAGTACATTACATGAGAGTTGATGAACCCAAATTCTATTTGGGCTCCATGAACATGCACAGGGCATTAGTTCGTGGTATTAAAGAAGCAACAGATTTGGTTCCAGATTGGGATTTTATGCTTAAAATCGATGCAGATAGCGTGATTCCTGAGAATTATTTTAAAATTCTCCACGGTAAAATGAAGGATAACCCTAAGCTTGGTATATGCAGTGGTTTAATGAGAGGGGGTAACGTCTGGAAAGGCAGAGCCAGTGATGGGGCTAAGCTATACAGACGTGAATGCTGGGACACGATTGGAGGCCTTGATCGGACCATACATTGGGATACCCACGCGATTGTGAAGGCCTACTGGAAGGGATGGGTAGTCAGGGCGTTTAGAAATGTAACGTACGATGAACGCAGGACCTCGGAACGTGAAAATCTTTACGAGTGGTACATAACGGGAATCACTCGATATTACCTTGGGTTCCCACTTATTCACACTGTAGGAGCAGCGGCCCTATACTGTAAAAAGAAACCTTTCTTCATTGGTAGCCTCACAATGGTTCTAACACAGTTTTTATTTACCCTAAGCAGGGCTAAAAAACCTTTTAACAGATCGTACTATGATTTCGCCAAGATATTCGTGAAAAATGAGACGCGTATGCATCTGTCTGATAAAATCAAGAACGTCCTTAAATGAGTTTAAAAAATCCTATCTGATGCATAGATTTTATGATAGTATGTAACGCTTTAAGAAAATGTCCTTCCAGTTAACTATCACTACCATTCTTTATTGGATCGGCGTCTTATTTTTTACAAACTCATTTTAAAGCTGGGAAGCCAAACCAGGAAAAGGAACATCAAGGCTAGGCCTAAACCGATCAGGGAGACCACTAGCAATAGCCCTCCCCCCATTTTTCGCATGATCCAACCTTTAGCCACGAGTAAATGAAGATTTGTGCCTCCAACTAGAAGACATACAATAATGTGCCGGTTAGCGAGCACGTTTATCGGAAAATATGGAGAAGTCACGCTGGACTGTGGTTAAATAAAGGAATTATAGGGTCTACATCTCGCGTAGCCGTTTGATGCGTTCCTCGATGGGGGGATGCGTCGCGTAAAGCGCGTCCAGGGCGCTCCTGTTGGGGTCCGCTATGAAGAGGTGGCTCACAGCCTCGCTTACGTTCATGTCGCCGTGGTTGTGCTTCATTATCTTCTCCAGGGCGTCCGCCAGCCCGTCAGGGTAGCGTGTGAGCTCGGCGCCCGAGGCGTCGGCTAGGTACTCGCGGCGCCTGCTGACGGCCAGCTGAACGAGCCGCGTCAATATGGGGGCGAATATGGCGAGGACGAAGCCCACCGCCACGATGATGAGGCCGAGGTTCCCCCTGTCCCTGTCGCGTCTCCCTCTTCTGCCTCCCCACCAGTAGCTGCGGAGGATCATGTGGCTCAGTATGCCGGCCAACCCGACGATGACGGCGACCAGAGTCATGAACTGGACGTCCCTGTTCCTGATGTGGCTCATCTCGTGGGCGACGACCCCCTCCATCTCCTGCCGGTTGAGAGTCTTCAGGAGCCCGGTGGTCACAGCCACCGAGGCGTGCTCTGGGTCCTTTCCCGTCGCGAAGGCGTTGATCTCGTCGCTGGGAACCACGTAGACAGCGGGCTTCGGGATGCCCGCGGCTATAGAGAGCCCCTCCACGGTGTCGTTGAGGTAGGTGTACTGGGGGCCCTCCGCGGGGACCGCTCCCGTGCTGCTCAGCACGACCCGGTCGCCGTACTGGTAGCTGCTCCACGTGTAGATGAAGACGAACAGGAGGGAGATGGACACCATCACGTACACGGCGTCCGGCGCCCAGATGTAGCTGATGCTCACGATGAGGGCGAAGAGGACGGCGCTGACGATCATGGCTAAAAGAATGCTGTCCCGCCTGTTACGGGACTGCTCGTCGTGGAAGCTTCTCTGCATCTAGAATTTCACTTGCGGAACTGCGCGTGCCTCGTCGGGTATCTCAAGGAACTCGTGCTTCTTCCTACCACCCGCGAACCAGACTCCTGGGATCGTGGTGACTATGTTGTTGAAGCTCAGCACGCTGTTGTTGTAGTACTGCCTGCTGTACGCGATCTTGTTCTCGATGCCCTCCAGCTGCTCCTGGAGCAGCTTGAAGTTCTCCTGGGCCTTCAGGTTCGGGTAGGCCTCGGCGACGGCGAAGAGCCTGCCTAGTGCCTGGGTCAGCATGTTGTCGGCCTCGACTCGGGCCTGCCTGGTGCCGGACACCATGCCGGCGCGTGCCTTGGCTATGTTGTCGAAGATCTCCTTCTCGTGGGACGCGTACCCTTTGACGGTCTCGACGAGGTTGGGGACCAGGTCGTACCGCTTCTGGAGCTGCACGTCTATCTGGGCCCAGGCCTCCTCGATCCTGTTAGCCAGGGTAACTATCCTGTTGTTGTACGAGATGTACAACCCGATGACCGCGACTGCGAGGACTATGAGTCCTCCTATGAGGTAGTTAATCATGTTGATTGTTTCACCTTGAGATACTTGTTGAAGCTAGGGTTATAAACCGTTTTCAAAATTTGATCAGAATTCAGCCCTATTAGAGAACGAAGTAAAACATTATCGGTTCTTACCGGAAAATAGCAAGAAAATTCTAAAACTTTAACGAATAGTTTTCCAGCTAAGCCTCGAGCCCTCTGTTTCTCTTCACCATGTCGTTCGCCCTCTTCGAGTAGGTCTCCACAGCGAAAACCTGGATCAGGACTGTGCTTATCAACAGCAGCACGGCGGTGAAGTAGAAGGG
>CAYPNN010000026.1:0-10371 GCA_964412065.1 uncultured Candidatus Bathyarchaeia archaeon | reverse complement strand
GTGTTTCAGGGATGGATAAAGGAGGCTTGGAGGATCGCGAGGAGAAACGTGGCTTCACTCACAGGAAAGGTACAGGACCTGATGTATGGCGCAAAGCTCACGAAATCGCTTGTACAGGAGGACAGAAGCCTGAGGGAGTTCGACGCGGTGAACGAGCAGAACATGCAGACCCAGATACGGGCGGAGACCATCTCGGTAGCTTACAGCAGCGTGGCGACGGTTCTGGGCAGCGTGATGACTGCGGCCATATGGTATCTTGGCGGGGTGAAGGTCCTGGGCGCCACACACACCATCGGAGACCTCGTGGCGTTCAGCAACTACTCCGAGACGTTCTTCACGCCCATACAGAACCTCGCCATGATGTACGGGGAGATCCAGAGCGCGTTAGCTGGAGCCGAGAGAATATTCACCATCCTGGACCAGAAGCCGGAGATACTGGAGAGTGAAAACCCAGTCTATCTCGATGAGATGGAGGGCGAGATCAGGTTTGACGACGTCGGCTTCAGCTATTTACCGGATCAACCTGTCCTAAAGCATATCAAACTAGACATCGAACCCGGTGAGAAGGTCGCCATATTTGGCCCAACCGGCTCAGGTAAATCCACGATAATCAACCTCCTGGGACGGTTCTACGACCCGGTTGAGGGAAACGTGTTCATAGATGGGTGCAACCTCAGGGACCTCGCCTTCTCGTCTCTGAGAAAAGAGGTGAGCATCGTACTTCAGGAGCCGTTCTTGTTCAACGGCACAGTCGAGTATAACCTCAAGTTCGGAAACCCGGGTGTCTCCGATGATGAAGTGGCTCGTGTCGCCAAGTATGTCGGCATCCATAACGCGGTGATGGAGCTAAAAGACAGATACCAGACCGTGCTAAATGAGAGGGGCACAAACCTCAGCTACGGCCAGAGACAGTTGATATGCCTTGCCAGGGCGATTATCGCTGATCCCCGCATCCTGGTGTTCGATGAGGCTACCAGCAGCGTTGACCCATACACGGAGTCACGGATCCAGGAGACTCTGCGCAGTGAGATGATGAACAGAACGGTGGTTCTCGTCACTCACAGGGTTTCAACGGTCAGGGATATGGATAGGATAATTGTTCTCGATCACGGAGTGGTTGTAGCCGAAGGCAACCATGATTGGCTATTGGAAAACAGCAGTCTGTATCGAGAACTCTGCGAGATGCAGCTCGTGGAAATCGAGTGAACTAAGAGAATCTAATCCTAAAACAAGAAAAATAGAACAACATAATCCTTGGATGATATATTACTCAGATACAAAACCTTCAGCCTCAGAGTTGACGATCACTTGGACGGTTTCTTGCGTCCAGAAGATACATTTGAACGATTCATTGAAGAAGAGATTGGATGGCGTCACCAACGTTCTTTTGTTATATTTGGCTGATTGTTTAGCCTATCCTGAACCTGGGGTGATCCCTGCCTGGCCTGATCCTTCTCTCTATCATCTGCTGGCTGTAGGCGGCGTCGATCATCGCCACCGCCGGGTAGACGGTCTCAGCGTTCTTCAGCGGCCCATATATGACGTAGTCGGCTCCCACCGCCACGGGCAGGGCGTTCACCACGCCTATCGCCACTGTGACGGCGTCCTTCGAGTACTTCTTCTTCAGCCTCTTCCATGAGGCTATGGCGTTGTGGGCGCCGCAGCCGCACGGGTAGCCGTACCTGTCCTTGATCCTGTGGATCGCCTCGGTAGCCAACCCCAAGGACGGGATGTCTATGACAGCCGTGTCCATGAGAATGTTTCTTACCCCCGCCGCCTCGGCCCTGGGCACCATCTCCTCCACGAGCGCGTCCTTGTTGGAGGTCAACACGTACTCGGCGCTGTGGAGCAGCAGGACGGCGCTGGCGCACCCCGTCTCCCTTACCTTCTCGTACAGCCGTTCACCCGAGTGGGGGTTCAACGAGTTGAGTACGATCCTCTCCATCATCCCGTGATCGGAGGCGTACTGAAGCGACTCCGTGAGACCGCCCTCGGACACGATGTCCAGGAAGATGGGCATATCCGTGGCATCCACCACGAAGTCAAGGTACCTCGCAGCCGCCACGGCGTTCTCCGCGATGAGGTCCACCATCGTAGGCAGCCCCGTCGAGTCTGACATCTCCTCCGCCTTCCGCAGAACGCCCTCAGCCTCGTCCTCCCTGAACAGCCCCTCAGCCCTGTTCTCCACCGTCTTATCCCCCTTATAGAACATGGAGCCCACCATCACGGTCGGGGTGAGGCCGGGCTCCCCACCGATCACGGTGCCGCCGATCTCGTAGGACTTCTGCTCTACGGAAAAATCGAACAGTTTGATGCCACCCTCCCATCATATGTGGCACATGATGTTTTTAAATGCAAATAACTAAACGGTGGGCGGCGACATCTTCATCATCACTTTGTCACCAAGTTTCGAGGTCGTGTTCCAGCCCCATGGAAGAAAAGCCAGATTCGATCATGAGATAACCGCGCTTCAGGCTGCGAGGGCCCTCGGCGTCGACATCAACTCGGTCTGCGGGGGCGCCGGCTCCTGCGGCAAGTGCATCGTGAAGATCGTCCAGGGCAGGGAAAACGTGGGCGATCCGACCCCCGAGGAGGTGGATCGTCTCGGTGGAGACAGGCTCGGCGAGGGCTACAGGCTCGCATGCCGCTCACGGATGACGGGCGACGTGGTCATCCTCGTACCCAGGGAGAGCCGGAGGGGCGCCCAGAGGCTCCAGAGCGAGGGGCTGGACACCCCCGTGACGCTCGATCCCGCCATAAGGAAACGGACGACGGGCGAAGCCACGCAGATCCTGTACGGGGACACGGTCATAGATACCATTCCTGTCCGCGACGCGCCGATCCACGGGTTCGCCGTCGACGTGGGAACCACGAAGCTGGCGGGGTACCTGATGAACCTCGCGACCGGCGAGGTGATGAGCGTCGTAACCGCCATGAACCCCCAGATACCGTACGGCGAGGACGTCATGACCCGGCTCACCTACGCGATGGGCAGCAGAGACCAGCGGGAAACCCTGCACAGATCGCTGGTGGACGGCGTCAGGCAGATGCTCGCAGACGCGTGTGGGAAGGCCGACGCGGACCCGCGTGACGTTTATGAGCTGGTGTTCGTGGGGAACACGGCCATGCACCACTTCCTCCTAGACCTGGACCCCCTTCCGCTGACCCGCAGCCCCTTCACGCCGAAAGACCTGGGGCAGAGAGACCTTGACTCGGCGCCGTTCAACCTTGGGAACCCCGAGGGGAAGATACACGTCCCACCACTCATAGCCGGGTTCGTCGGGGCGGACTGCGTCGCCTCCATACTAGCCACGGGGGTCCACAGGTCGGACGAGCCCTGCTTCCTGATCGACATAGGCACCAACACGGAGATAGTCGTCGGGGGCAAGGACCGCATGGTCGCCTGCTCCTGCGCCTCGGGGCCGGCCTTCGAAGGCGCTCACATCAGACACGGGATGAGGGCAGCAACTGGCGCCATAGAGGGGGTCTGGATCGACCCGGACAGCCTCGAGCCCAACCTCACCACCATAGACGACGCCGAACCCGTCGGCATCTGCGGGTCAGGGCTCATCGACGCATTAAGCGAGATGCTCAAGGCGGGCATCGTCGACACATCGGGAAGGATCAGGACAGAGATAGAGAACCCGCGAGTCAGGAGGAGCGGCGGCGTCCCCGAGTACGTGTTGGCCTGGGAGAGAGACTCAGGCGTCGGGAGCGACATAGTCGTTACCCAGCTCGATGTTCGGGAGCTGCAGAAGGGTAAAGCCGCCATGTTCTCCGGGGCCCAGATGGCGTTGAGCCGCCTTGGGGTGAAGACGAGCGAGATCGCTAGAATTTACATGGCCGGGGCGTTCGGTACCTACATCAACCGTGAGAGCGCGGTCAACGTGGGAATGATCCCGGAGTTCAACACCCTGGACATCCAGCAGGTGGGAAACGCCGCGGGGACAGGTGCACGGATGGCGCTTCTATCGAGAGAGGCTCGCGGGGAAGCTCGAACCATCAGCAGAGACGTCGAGTACATCGAGCTGGCAACGATCAAAGGGTACAACCAGGCCTTCGTGGACGCTTTGCCGCTGCCGCATAGAGACCTCAACCTATTCTCAAGAACGGTGAAAAAACTTGGTTCGGCTCGCCTACTGTATGGTAGGATGCATGAGAGAACGAAGTGATGACACGTGCGTAGCTACTCTACGCGTTACCTCTGTCGATTCACGTACTCCTTGATGATCTCCGCCGTCCTCAAATGGTTGAGGAAGTTACAGACACACTGTTTTCCCAGCAACAGCCCGCCTCATTTAGGTCATCATGCCTTTTCCTCATCTGCCTGATGAGGCGTCAGGCGAGAGGGCGGCGACGAGGCTGTGACCATACATGGTCATCATCGAGAACCACGTCGAGGAGCTCACCGGTTCCACAGAACCCCTCGAACCCGATGGATAGCATCGGTTAAGGACCGTCCTCCCTTCCTCATCTAGTCATGGCTGTGTACAAGCTCTGTGTCGTTGCTGGTAATGTCCTTGGCTACGAATGCGAGGGCGCAGACGAGGAAGAAGAGGGCCTGCTTGCCGTCTCCGGCGGCGGAGTAGAGTATGGAGGCAAGTAAGCACGCGAAGGCGAACACGCCGTCTGCGGTGAACTCATTCAACTCTTGACCCTCGGGTGGCTGCGGGCGCCGCACTGACTCACAGGTTCAGCTCCCAGCAATTTATCTTTGATGGAGCACTGGTTGAGACTTTGGTCATCAAGCAGTGGAAGATGTGGATCGATGCTCTCATGTTAGCCTTTCATAATCATTTTAGACGCTACAGCAGCCAGAGACCAGAACGGTTCCGCCGGTGAAGGCAATGCCAGCCATAGAGACGAGCGACGTATCCAAGAGCTTCGACTCCACGAGGGTGCTGAAGGGCGTCTCGTTGACTGTGAACGAGGGCGAGTTCTTCGGGCTCTTCGGCCCCAACGGGGCGGGCAAGACGACGCTGCTACGGGTGCTCACCGGGCAGCTGGAGCCGGATGAGGGCGTGGTCGTCACCGCAGGCGTGCCAAACACCGACCCCATCAAGCTCAAGCACCGAGTGGGCATCGTCCCAGAGGCCGAGACGCCGCCCACGTTCCTCACCGCCCAGGAGACCCTGGAGCTGACGTGCAGGATCAGGGGCCTCGACGACGTACAGAGCCGCATCAATAGGTGGATACGCTTCTTCGACCTGGAGGACAAGAAGGACATCCTCTGCAGGGACCTGTCCAAGGGGGAGCGGCAGAAGGTGATGCTGGCTGCGGCGTTCATCCACGAGCCTAAACTGCTGCTCCTCGACGAGCCGTTCATCAACCTGGACCCCATCTACCAGCGGCGCCTACGGGAGTACCTCCAGGGTATAGCCTCGGAGGGGCGCACCGTCTTCATGTGCACCCACATACTGGAAATAGCAGAGAGGCTGTGCGACACCGTAGCCGTCATCCACCAGGGCCGCATAGTTGAGCAGGGGAGGCTCGCGGAGATAAGCCGAGGCGGCGACCTTGAGGAGGTCTTCCTGAGGGCTGTGGAGGGTGGGGCAGTCGCTTAGCCTCCGCATCTTCAAGGCCATGATGAAGGAGGAATGGAGGCTACACCAGAGCCTGGTGGGGCCCCTGGGCTCCGGGCTCTTCCCAGCCATGATCTTCGTGTTCACCGCGTTCCTGGCCGTGGTTGCGCCCCTGCTCCTGAGCCGGATGCCGACGGCTACGATCCTGTTAATGCTCCACGCCGCGAGCGTCGCCTACGGCCTCTTCGTGGGCAACTTCGGGAGCATCGGGGAGCACGTCATGACCCGCCGCCTCGGACAGGTGAGCATGATTATGCAGATGCCCCAGACCTACCCGGTGAGCTTCAGGCGGATGATGGCGGTGTTCTACGCCAAGGACGCCGTCTTCTACCTCCTATACAGCTACATCCCGTTGACCCTGGGGATCGGCGTCGCGGCGCCCTTGGCGGGGGCAAGCCTCACAGGCGTCGCCATGCTGGGCCTCACGACCTTCCTGTCGTTCATGGTGGGGATGGGCCTCAGCTTCACCCTGTCAGCGGTCTCCGTGAGATCCAGGCTGGCTGGCCTCGCCCTGTACGCCGCGCTGGCGGGTCTCATCGCGATGATCTATCCGCTGGACATGATCGGACCCGGCTGCCTGATGCCCTCACTCGGCTACTGGGCGTCGAGAGACCTGCACGGCATAGTGGTCGCGGCGGCGGCGTCGCTGGTGCTCGCGTCCCTAGGCGTGGCTCTGATGAAGGAGAAGTACGAGACCAGGCAGTCCCGCTACAGGGACAGCCTTCTCGACGTAGAAGGGCTCCTCGGCTTCATGGGCGAGCTGAGCCCCCTGGCGGCGAAGGAGTGGATAGAGGTGCGGCGCAGCGGAGCCCTCGGCCCCGTGGTATTCAGCTTCGGCGGTCACCTGCTCGCCCTCTACCTGATGAGCTGGGTGTTCGAGAGGGGCGTGGGCGTGGACCTCGGGTTCAACGTCGTCTTCTACAGCGGCTTCGTGGGCTTCATGGGGGTGATGACCTACAGCTTCATCACCAACCTGGAGCACAACGAGTACCTTAACGTCCAGCCCGTCTCCGTGGACCAAGTGGTCAAGGGCAAGCTCGCCGTCTACTTCGCGCTCACGGCCGGCGTCACGGCGCTCTACGTGGTGGGGCTGGGCGTAATGAAGCACCAGATGGGTCTTGTCCCCCTGGGGCTGCTCCTCGCGGCCTCCACCAGCTTATACGTGGTCGGCGTCACCAGCTACCTGACAGGGCTCTGGACCAACACCATGTTCTTCGACGCGAGGATCATCCTGAAGTTCTGCGCTGCGGTGGTTCCGCCCATGATCGTGGCGGAGATAGCGGCGCTGCTCATGCCGATAATGCCAGCCGCGAGATACGTGGTGGTCGCTATGTCCATGATCCTTTTCCTGGTTTCAGTGCCCATGCTGCGAGGCTTAGAGAGAAAGTGGGCGGGCACCTCCTTCAGCTTCGTCAACACAGGCCAGTGAGAACCCGCCTCACAAGCTTTTGTATGTCGTTGGTTAATTGAATCGTGTCGGGGCTGGGTTGACCAATGTGGAGTGAAGAAGAGAGGAGCGAGACCCTGCTGAGGCTCACGGCGGACATCCTGAACACCATCATGGAAGGCTTGGAGGCGGTGGACGAGGGGTCCACGCTAGAGATAATGAAGGCGTGCGGCGGGGTCTGCGCCGAGGAGGAGATGTGGGGCCCCGCAGTCGACATAGCGAGGAGGATCTCTGAGCAGGAACAAGACCTGGAGAGGATCATCGAGAGGGCGAACGAGGATATAGCTTGGTGCGGCGAGTGGATGCTTGACGGCGACAGGATCACGTGCACGTGCGAGGAGTGCGGCTGCCTCCTCGTGAAGAACGGGGTAGTGAAGCATACGAGAGTCTTCTGCTACTGCTCCCTCGGCTGGGTCGAGACCATCTTCGGGATACTCCTGAAGAGAAGGGTCAACGCGAGCCTCGAGAAGGCGATAGGCTTCGGCGACGACGTCTGTAGATACGTGGTGCGCATATAGGGTTCATATCCCGGCGTCTTGGCCGATGCACCGTGTCCGGCGTCAGCTTCATCCCTAAGGCGTCCTGTAGAGGGGCTCCACCTGTTTCCGCATCTCCTCCATCCTCCGGCGGATGTCCAGAGGCTCCATGACCCCCATCTCCGTGATTATCCCCGTAACGAGCCTGCCCGGGGTCACCTCGAAGTACGGGTTCCTCACGTTGACGCCCTCGATCTCCGCCACCTCGGATGGGTCCTTCTCTTCGAGCTCGACGCCGCGGCCCAGGTAGTTCATGACGTTGAACTTGGAGGTGGAGCATACGACGTAGAAGGGCACCCCCTGGTCCCGCGCCGCCAGCGCCAACATCCGGGTGCCCACCTTGTTGACGAAGCTGCTGTCGTGGAGGACGCTGTCGGCACCCACGACGGCGACGGTGGCCGACTCCATGAACATGGCTGCGGCTGCGTCGACGACGAGCAACACGTCGACCCCCTCCCCGGCCAGCCTCTCCGCCAGGTGTCTGCCTTCCATCTGGGGCCTAGACTCGGTGACCACGACGTTCTTCACACCCACGCCGAGGACCACGTCCGCCACGGTGCTGCTGTCGCTGATGGTGAACACGGTGCCGGGCTCCCCCAGCACGCTCCTAGCGTTCTCCACGATCCTACTCCTGTCCTTCCTCGACTCCTTGATCATCATCGAAGCCGACTTCGTCGCCGTAGCCCTGAGCTCGTTGAGCGCCACACCTTCAGGCAGCCTGCTGTAGAACATGCCGAGCTTGTTCGTTATCGGCGTCATGCTGGGCCTGGACTCGGCTATCCTCCTCGCGTAGCCCTTCAAGGCCCCCCGGAGCTCATCGGCGTCTTCCGCACTGGCGTTCAGCGCGATGGCTATCATGGTTCCCAGCGCGGCGTTACTGAGCCACTCGGCGCCATGGTACCTATCCACGGCTATGCTCTGCATCAGCTTCTCTGCGTCGTAGATGCCGGACAAGTATGTTCAGGTGTAAAGGCGCCCACTGATTAAAAAAAGGGTTAGGGGCCCGTCGCCTGGCCCGGCTTGGGGTAGTAGGGCGCAGACGCGGGGACCACGAAGACCCTGGTCCCCATCTCCCTGTCCAGCATCAGGATGGCGTGGCTGTTGCCTCCGGCGATCTCTATCTGCTGCACCGCCTCGCTGGTGTTCGCCTCCTCCTCCACCTGCTCCCCCACGAACCACTGGAGCATGTTGTAGGCGGCGTTGTCGTTGAGCTCCCTCGCCACCTTCACCATATGGTTTATCCGGCCCGTGATGTGCTGCTCATGCGCGTAGGCTCCCTTGAAGACCTCCAGCGGGTCATCCCACGTGGACGGGGGCTTCTCTATCGCCCTTAGCTCCACCTTCTCGGTGCGATCCAGGATGAAGTTGTAGAAGACATCCGCGTGTATCTTCTCTTCGCGCGCCTGCACACGCATCCACGTGGCCATGCCCTTGTAGCCCTCGTGCTCCAGGTAGGCTGCCATGGCGTGGTAGATGTATGCGCTGTACGTCTCCTCCATTATCTGCTGGTTCAGCTCCGCCAGCATCTTGGGGTCCATCATAATCTATCAGAGAAAACCATGAAACCGCGGCTTTTTAACCGTTACATACTTTCGACTTAAACTGAACGCCCTATAGTTCCCCGAAGAGCTGCTTCATGTTCTCCTTATAATCCTCGAAGGCTTTTCTCCCCGCCTCGGTGAGGCTCAGCCTGGTGTTCGGCTTCTTGTCTCTAAACTCCTTATCCACCTCGATGTAGCCTGCGGCCTCGAGCCTGGTCATGTGACTGCTGAGGTTCCCAAAGGTGAGCCCCGTCTGTTTCATCAGGAACAGAAAATCGGCGCTCTCCACGACGTACAGGTGAGCCAGCATCAACAGCCTGGCTGGTTCATGGATCGTCTTGTCGAAGGCTTTGGCGTCTGGGAAGCCAGAGGTCTCTGGGTCGCTAGTTATGTTGTCTCCCCCACTTCTTGTTGATCTGCTTCATCCGTCTCCTGTATGACGGGGTTTGTCGTGAGGAAACTGCGGAACTTGTAGAACCCGACGAGCAGGAAACTTACACCCATCAACATCGTGTACAGCGTCACTCCGTCCTTGGAGGAAGTGAACCCATAGATGGAGAAGACGAGGCCGACGACTATCGCATATGCGGCCCATGTGAGTACGCCTATGCTTCCTGTCTTCTCTCTGAGGTAGATCATGGCTCCCAGAAACATTAGTCCTATGAATGTGGGCGTCCACCTGTACAACGCGTCTGAGCTGGGTAGCGCCCCCTCGGCGAGGTAGAGGGCCGCGTACATTAGGAGTCCCACAGCGAAGAAGAAGAGGAAGATGCCTCCCACCGTCCTCTTGGGCTCCTCTCTCTTGAGCTCGACGTACCCCGTCCTTGGGTGGATGTATTTTTCCCTGATGCGCTGCATGCCCTTGTTCAAGTATATCATAGAGAATATGTAGAGCACCGTGAACCCTGAGTTTACGAACATGAGCGACGCGAACAGGAGCAGCACTCCAGTAATCATCTCCGTGACGCCGTCTCTCATGCTCTCACGGTAGATCTTCTGTTGGATTTCCTTGACGTTGATCTTCTCGTCCATCCACATCAACTGTGCAACATAAACTACTTTGTAATATTTAAACACTTTGCATTACAAAGTCAGATCTGAGACCCATAAAAAAACTACTTGATGGCCACCACCAGAGTGATGAGCTCGTCGTTCCGCACGGGCTCACCGCCGGACTCATCGCTGTACCTCCGAAGCGCCTCAACGCCCCTCCTGAGCCCCTCCTCCGAGATATGCCTGAACATGCTCCACAGCCTCTTCTCAGC
>CAYPNN010000025.1:5774-10739 GCA_964412065.1 uncultured Candidatus Bathyarchaeia archaeon | reverse complement strand
GCACTGGAAGGGCTAGCCCCCGGTTCCTTGTTCTATGTTACCTGCTGCAAGCGTTTTCTTGTGGGTGGGATTTGGGGTGGGTCAAGCTGGGCTCTTCTTCCCGGTCATCTCGTCTACTCTTATCTCTATTATGAGGAGGTCGTTGAACTTCGTTATCTTTTCGAGGTTCAGCCTTCTGCCTTTGCCGAAGGCGTATTTGTCGATGAAGAGGCGTAGCGCCTTGACCTTTTCCTCGGGGTCCTCGACGAGGGTGGCGGTGCCGTTGGCGATTACGCTCCGGTAGTTCCAGCTGTAGTTACAGGGGTCGTCGCCTTCAATGATCTCGCCGCTGTCAACCTCGAAGCAGACGCGGGGGTTCCGCCGGACGTCCTTGACCTTCTTGCCGTCTCTGTGGGTGTGGAGGATTATCCTGTCTTTGGTGTAGACGAAATTCATGGGGACGACGTAGGGGCGGCCGTCGACGGCTGTGCCCAGCCTGCCCACCTGGTTCTCCCTGAGTATCTCCTCAAGGACCGCCTTCTCCTTGATCTCCTTGTCCTTGCGGCGCATGGTTGACATGGCTTTAAACCGGGCCTACCAGACTTTATGGTTTTCCTCGTGGCGGCGGCTGCTTGGAATCCTATTACATATATGCTGTTCAGCAGGGAGTCCCCGCCGGAGTGGGACGAACTCCTAGCCTTATATTTAGCCGTCGCGTATGCCAGAGGGATTCAATTGAGCGATGAACGCAGCTTCAGCGTCTCCCTGAGGAGGCAGGAAGGTTTCAGGTTCGAGGTGGACTTCGGCCTTGAAGGCGTCGAGCCGCTGTACATGGACGAGCCCGAGCCCGTGGGAGTTAACAGCGGCCCCAACGCCGGCAAGGTGCTGGCCGCCGCCATGGGTAATTGCCTGACGGCGAGCCTACTTTTCTGTCTCCAGAAGGCTAGGGCCGAGGTGGGGAAAATCGAGACCAAGGTGGACGGCGTCATGAGACGCAACGATAAGGGTCGGTGGCGCATAGCCGAGATCGACCTCGAGATCAGCCCAGAGGTAGGCGAAGAGTACGACTCACAGTACGAGCGCTGCATCGGCCTCTTCGAGGACTTCTGCATCGTGAGCCAGAGCATCGAGCAGGGCATACCGATAAACGTGAAGGTCAACAGGAGATAGTTACCCAACCACCCAGGTGTGCCCGCACTTGGTGCATCTGAACTTCTCGACGCTGCGGTCGCTGCTCACGCCGGCGTGCTCCCCCAGGGCGACGGTGATGTTACGGTAGGCCTCGAGGTTACCGCACTCGGGGCACACACGCTGTACGACTATGGCGCTCTCGATCCCGCTCATGACGTATACCGGCTCGGCCTCGCCGTCGGGGCCCGCCTTGACCTCTATGACCTGGACTGACTTCGTCCACCCGCATCGAGGGCACTCGTAGCCCTTGACGCCGGCTTTCATGAAGCTGCCGCAACGGTCACAGAACTCTACCATGTTTGTTCACCCAAGAACACTATCTAGTATATATGGTTCAATATAGGATTTTACCCAAATACTCATTAAAAAGTACTTGTTACTAGTCAAGTTCACCATATAAACAGGGGTTTAAGCATAGATTCACATGTGTTTCCACGGCAAAGATTTCAATAGTGTGAACATGGGAAAGCCGTGAAAACCAAGAATATTCGTTGAAGCACTCGGAATGATGCCTAACTCATAAATTTACACGATCTCGAATCTCTAGACGCAGCCAAGGGAGATAATACAGGCGTTTAGGGTGAATATCAGGGTAAGCAAAGATCTTGACGGTTATCAACCACATATTCGTTGCCTGAAGAAACCTGAGAACGATTTCGGAGTCAGCCATAAGTAACTGGAAAAAAGATGAATTTGTTTTCCCCGTTTCTTCCCTTTGTCTAGTCAATCATCTCCAAGACCTGTTTCGAGAAATCCTTACGAATACTGTAACTGAGTTCATCGAAGAGGTCGTGTGCGTTGCGATCGATTTCGCTTCGAAGGGCGTCGTTCAGAAAGGATTCGAGGGGAATATTAAATCGCTCACAGATCATTTTAGCGGCTCTCACCAACTGGTCTGGAGCTTCGAAGGACAGCGTTTCAGGCATAGGTTATCCATTATCTACGTTCGCAAACAATTTGATGTTTATGAATCATGTAATTCATTTTTCCTCGATATCTATAATTTATTATTTAAAATATATTTTAATAAAACCAATTTTACAGGTAAAATATTAATTTATTATTTTCAAGACCGCCATCTTAAAGAATGACAAATTTGTAATAAAGATGTAAATCATAATGAATACCACTTAGAAATTATGGGGGTTTATTCCACCATTTATGACAAAAATTTAATTATTTGTTCTATTTGTATTATTTTAATATCGAAGTATTTAGAATAACCACTTAAAATACTATAAATGCTTTATTTTTAATTGATAATGTATGTTTTATAGCGTTTTCAGTCCTATTGAAAGGTGCTATCGTTTTCTCCGTGACAGCATCATGTACTTGACGGCGAGCTCCTCCGACATGCTCCTCAGGTTTCTAGCGATGTCGTCTGTGGTGAGTATCCCGACCACCTTTTCCTTCTTGTCGATGACCACAAGCCGGCGGATGCCGTACTCGTTCATCATATCCACAGCCAGGTCGATGTCCGCATAGATGCTGATTGCTACCACGGGCTTGGTACAGACTTGGTTAGCGTCGCATTTTTCGGGGTCTCTGCCCTCCGCCAGAACCCTGTGAACGAGGTCGCGCTCAGTAACGACGCCGACGGGGAAACCGTCCTTCACAACAACCACGGAGCCGATGCCTCTGTTACGCATAAGCCTTGAAAGCTGCCCACACCGGGTGTCCGGGTCAACCATCACCGGGTCCCGGACCATGATCTCTGAGACCTTCATCTCATGTATTGAACAGAGCGAAAACCGGGAAAAGAATCTGCCGGTTTAAGCTTTCTCCACGCTGGGCGGGTCCCCGGGCACTACCCTGAGGCAGAAACCGAACCTGTTGAGGTCCATGGCGCAGCGGAAGTCGCCTTCCACGAACTCGGGCTGCTCGGGATCGAAGAACTTGGCGCCCTGCGGGTGCTCCCTGATCCTCTGCTTAATCGACGCGAAGTCGGGTTCGAGGCCGCTGAGCTTATTCTCTATGTACTCGGCGAAGCCCTCGTCCTCTGGGCTCTTCGCCCGTCCACCCCAGCCCATCGCGACGAGGCTGACGGTCTCCGGGTTCTTACTTTTGATGTACTCTACTATTGCGTCCGCCATCACGAAGCTGCCGAGCAGTATCTCCTTCGCTCGGACGGCGTTGACTATGCCCTGGGTGCCTGCGCTCGTAGTCTGGACCACCGTACGGCCTGTGAAGTCGACACGGCTCACCTCGTGGGGACTGTTCCCGTAGTCGAAGCCGGGGACTTTCTTTCCCCCTCGCTCACCCATGAGAACCCAGTCCGGATGCAGATCCCTTAGCCTGAACGCCTCCTCGAGGCTGCCCACGGGGTGGATGCGCTCGGCTCCGTTGGCCATGACGTAGGCAGCCGTGGTGAAGGCTCGGAACACGTCTATGACGACCGTGAGGCCCCTAGCCTCCTTGGAGCCCTCGACGAGGCTGAGCCGTAGTATCTCCAAGCTATATGCCCCGGTTGACCTCGACTACGCCGCCCTTCAACAACAGATGGATTTTGGTCTTGTCTCCTCGGACCTTGATGTCTCCATCAGCTTTGATCTTATCGCCCTCGACAATGATGGAGGCGTCCTCTACCGGCTTGGCAACCGTCCCATCTATTAGGGTGCCTCCAGTGAATGCTTTGAACATGGCCAATGTGGTTCAAAGAGAATAAAATCTACCATCTTAAGGGGTTAACTACTGGGGCCTGGCCCTGAGAGTACTTGTCTTCTGCTGGAAGTTCACCTGGGTGCCGCTGCTAAGCGTATACAGCATCTCCTGGATGTGTTTTGTAGCGTTCTCGACGTTCACATCGCCACTTACCCGCAGGAGGTTCCACGCCCATTCCAAGGCCTCGAAGGCTCCGATTTCGTATGTCGACATGGTTTGTCGCTGATATCTAACTGTGTGAACGGGTTTTTTAAACGGAACGCACTGGTTTGAGCGACGGGGCTGGATGAAAGTGGATGGACAGCGCCGCGGAATGATAATTAAATATAGATGATGGTAAAGAAAACGCGATGGGGCCACCGGCTCCGTCGGGGAGTAACGAATTGAGGCATGGATTCATAGCTTATGACAAGGCAAAGCCAGACTTGTTTAGAATGAGCAGCGAGGAGCTCGTCGAGGAGATGGAGAGGCTCTCAGAGAAGGCGGAGAGGTTCCACCTGACCCTCCACATGTGGGGGTTCCCCTCTGGCGTCGACGATGATCTGGTCGTCGTATACGAGTCTGAGAAGTGGCTTGAGAACTACATGAACTACGAGATAGGATCTGAGCTGCCCTACACGAACACGAGGACCACCATCGTAGCCATACCATCGTAGGCGCTGACTAACACACAACTTCTAAAAGAGGGTGACACGTACACCATGGTTGCGTGGGCCTAGGATGCTAGACATAAAGCTCATCAGAGAACAACCCGAGAAAGTTCGGGAGAACATAGCCAGGAGGAAAGACCCCGAGAAGCTGAAGCTCCTAGACCACGTCATAGAGACGGACAGGAGGTGGCGGGAGCTCACGCAGAGGGTCAACGATCTACGCCGGAGGAGGAACCAGATATCCAGCGAGATCGGTAAAGTGATGAAGGAGGGCGGCGACGCCTCCAGTCTCAAGGAGGAGGCATCGGAGATACCCTCCCGGCTCCGCGAGCTAGAGTCTCAGATGAGCGAGAGCCAGGAACGGCTCCGCGACGGCCTGATGCGGCTGCCCAACATGCTCCACGAATCCGTGCCATACGGCGAGGACGAACACGACAACGTCGAGGTCAAGCGGTGGGGCGAGAAGCCGGGCTTCGGTTTCGAG
>CAYPNN010000025.1:2288-5764 GCA_964412065.1 uncultured Candidatus Bathyarchaeia archaeon | reverse complement strand
GAGATAGTCACCGCGCTGGGGATCGGCGACTTCGAGAGGGGCGCCAAAGCTTCTGGGTCTGGTTTCTACTACCTCAGGAACGAGCTGGCTCTCCTGGACCTAGCGATCCAGCGGTATGCGGTCAACCACCTGATCAAGAAGGGGTACAGCCTCATCGTGCCCCCGTACATGATCAGGCGCGCCGCCTACGAGGGGGTCACCGACCTCGCCGACTTCGAGAGCGTCATGTACAAGGTGGAGGACGAGGACCTCTACCTCATAGCGACAAGCGAGCACGCCATGGCGGCTATGCTCCAAGACGAGACGCTGCTCGCCGAGGACCTGCCCATCAGGCTGTGCGGGGTAAGCCCCTGTTTCAGGAGGGAGGTGGGCGCACACGGCAAGTACACAAGGGGGCTCTTCAGGGTGCACCAGTTCCAAAAGGTAGAGCAGTTCATCTTCTCTCTGCCCGAGCAGAGCTGGGGGCTCCACGAGGAGCTGCAGAGGAACTGCGAGGAGCTCTACCAGGGTCTGGGCCTCCACTACAGGGTCGTCAACGTCTGCACGGGAGACATCGGGATCATCGCGGCGAAGAAGTACGACACCGAGGTATGGATGGCTGACGGCGAGTTCCGCGAGATCGGGTCCAACAGCAACTGCACAGACTACCAGGCGCGCCGCCTCAACGTAAAGTACCGCCTCAAGGAGGGGGCGCCCCCCGAGGGCTTCGTCCACACCCTGAACAACACAGCCATGGCGACGAGCCGGACAATGATCGCCGTCATAGAGCAGTACCAGCAGGAGGACGGGACCGTTAAAGTGCCGGAGGCGCTGCAGCCTTACATGAACGACCTGAAGGTCATCGATGGCGGCCTGAACAAGCTACGAATCTAGCCCTCCTTAAGTTTTAGTTATTTTTAACACCATTTTCCTTTTATATTATCTGAAATATATAAAAATAATTGACCTGCGGGTAAGGGGTCAACCCATGAAAAGAGGTTTGAATGATATCTGTTACGGGTTCTTCTCAACTCTGGCGAACCCGACTAGACTGGCTATCCTTGAGAAGCTTTCTGAGGGGGAGATGAATGTAACGGGTCTCGCCTTGGAGCTTGGACAGGAGCAGAGTATGGTTAGCCACAACTTGAAGGTTCTTGAGAAGTATAGCTTCGTGTCCTCCAAGCGGAGGGGCAAGGAGAAGTACGTCTCGCTGAACGAAGATACAGTGAATTCGATCTTTGGCATCGTTGAGAACCACGAGAAACAATACTGTAAACTCGCCGGTAACTGCCCGTTCAAGGATTAGTTTGAGCCCACTTTTTGGATAGGTTTTCTCCGCAACCCTTAAATCTTAATGAAACATTTTTCATATGAATATTGTTTCAGATAAGGTGCCTAACGTGAAGAAGGGGCTCGCAAACCTCTGCTACGGCTTCTTTTCCACCTTGGCCAACCCGACGCGGCTGGCCATAATCGAGAAGCTAGACAACGGACCAATGAATGTAAAGGAGCTCGTGGAAGTCCTAGGCCAGGAGCAGAGCATGGTGAGCCATAACCTGCGTCCCCTTGTACGGTGCAAGCTTGTGAAAGTGAGGAGGGAAGGTAAGCAGAGGATATACGATCTCAACCACGAGACACTAGATCCCATAGTGAAGGCGGTTGAGTTTCACGAGGAAAAATTCTGCGAAGGCGGCGCCAACTGCCCATTCAAAGCCAAGTCTGAGACATCCTGAGAGAGATTAGAATATTTTGTTCTCGGTGTGAGCAGAAGGTTGGAGGAACCGGCTGCACAGGGTTCTGCTACACCTTAGCCAACGTCCGGCTGATGAAACAGGGATACAGAAGAGCCCGAGAGGAACTGGTAGAGATTCTAGGTCTCTAGGTGTCGAACACCATCCGGACCCGCCAGCCATTCTCTTCCTCCGCTATCTCCATCATATGGTACGTGACGGCCTTGACGACGATGCCCACCTCGTGTGTCTCGCTGCTGAACCTCTCGCCCACGCAATGAGCCTTGGCGGTGAAGCTGTTCGTGTCGACCTGTATGTCTATCCTTCTCGGAACTAGGAACTCGACGTCGTTCAGGTAGAGAAACTCGTCCATGAGGTTGAAGAGCAGGCTCTCCATGTCCATCCCCTCGGCGTCGACTGTGAACATCTCCTCCTCGGCGATTCCCTCGATGGGAGTCATGGCGTTGAACATGCCGAGGGCTAGGTTGGCGAAGGCCTCTCCGAGTGTGGAGCCGGTGGCCTCGACGAGGAGGTCCGCCAGCGGTCCCCCCTCCGGGTAGGTGAAGCCTGTCATCACTCCCACTCTATCGTGGACGGGGGTTTATGGGTTATGTCGTAGACTACCCGGGTGACGCCGGGTACCTCGTTGCCGATCCTGTTGCTTATGCGCTCCAGAACCTCCCACGGCGCCTTGCTAAAGCTGGCGGTCATCGCGTCGACGCTCTCGACCATCCTCACTGCTATGGTCCACCCGTACGCCCGCTCGTCGCCCTTCACCCCCGTGGTCTTGGTGTTGGTCAGCACGGCGAAGTACTGCCAGAGCCTGTCCCTGAAGGGGTGGGCCTCCACCTCCTCGCAGACGATGGCGTCCGCCTTCCTTAGCGAATACAGCTTAGCCTCCGTGATGGAGCCTATTACCCTGACGGCCAGGCCTGGCCCGGGGAAGGGTTGCCTCCACACGAGCTCCCTAGGGAGCCCCAGCCGCTCTCCAAGCCCCCTGACCTCGTCCTTGTAGAGGTCCCCTAGGGGTTCGATTACCTCCTTGAACATCATCTGGAGGGGTAGCCCGCCCACGTTGTGATGGGTCTTTATAGTGTCGCTGTTCCGGGTCAACCCAGACTCGATCCTGTCAGGGTAGATCGTGCCCTGAATGAGGTACTCGGCCCCAAACTTCCTGGCCTCATCCTCGAAGACCCTGATAAACTCCTCCCCGATGATCTTCCGCTTCTCCTCTGGGTCGACCACGCCCCCAAGTCTTCGGAGGAACCTTTCTTGGGCGTCCACCACCACCAAGTTGAGGCCCCTGTTCTTGAAGACGGCCTCCACCTCGGCGGACTCGTTCGTCCTCATGAGACCATGGTCCACGTGGACGGCCATCAGGTTCCCTCCAAGGGCCTTCCCCGCCAGCGCGGCCGCTACGCTGGAGTCCACGCCTCCGCTTAATGCGATGATGGCCTTCCCGTCCTCCACGGCATCTTTGATCGCTTGGATCGCCTCCTCCACCCTGTCCAGAGGCCTCCAGTTGGGCTCACAGCCGCATACATTGAAAACGAAGTTCCTGAGCATCTCCCTGCCGTGCTCTGTGTGAACCACCTCGGGGTGCCACTGGAGCCCCCATATCGGTTTCTCGTCGTGCCTCATGGCGGCGACCGGCGCCCTGTCTGTGTGGGCCATGGCCCTGAAGCCCTCCGGCTCCTTGAAGACCGTGTCTCCGTGGCTCATCCACACCCGCTCACAGGCGTCCAGCCCCTCCAGCACCCCGACGGC
>CAYPNN010000025.1:0-2278 GCA_964412065.1 uncultured Candidatus Bathyarchaeia archaeon | reverse complement strand
CCTCATCTATGTAGGCCTCAGTCACGCCGTATTCCCTGGCCTTCTCCAGCTCCCCGCCGTGCATCGCGGCGAGGAGCTGCAGCCCATAGCATAGCCCGAGTACCGGAACCCCTATCTCGAGTATATCGGGGTCGATGGTGAGGGCGTCCTCCGCCTTGACGCTGCTGGGGCTCCCTGAGAAGATGACGCCCTTCACGTTCATCACCGAGCCCAAGGCTTCCACCTCGGCCCTAGCCGCGTCGCTGGGCAGGATCTCGCTGTAGACGTTCATCTCGCGGACCCTGCGGGCTATGAGGTGGCAGTACTGGCCGCCGAAGTCTAGGATGGCTATCCCGTCGGGTCGTGCCTCGAGGGTCATTGACTATCATTTATGGAGACCTGTTTTAATGTTTTTGTTAAATAATCATGCAAGTTTACATAGATATTTCGTGTTTAATGCCCAAACGCCTTATCTAGGCTCCTTCCCGACGAATAATCATGGAAAAAGCAACGGACGTCAGGGTCCTGCAGTGGGGGAACGCGTTGAGCTTCGCGGCAGTGGTGGTCGTGAACGCCTTGGCCAACATCCTGCCGTTAAACGACGTGACCACCGCCGAGCTGTCAGACAGCTACCCCAACTACTTCGTCCCCGCGGGCTACGTCTTCAGCATATGGGGCGTCATCTACCTCCTTCTCCTGGGGTTCACCGTGCGGCAGCTTAGGCGCGGCGGAGCGGACGCCGACGCCCTCAGGAAGATCGGTTGGCTCTTCATGATGAGCAACGTCTTCAACGTCGTCTGGATCTTCCTCTGGCACTGGAGGCATGTCGCGCTGAGCCTTGTGGCCATGCTCGGGCTCCTGGCTTCGCTTATAGGGATCTACCTCCGGCTGGACATAGGCAGGGCGCAGGTGTCCAGGGATCAGCGGATTTACTATCACCTGCCCTTCAGCGTCTACCTAGGATGGATAACCGTGGCCCCGATAGCCAACGTAGTGGCGTTCCTGGTCTCCTCTGGGTGGGAGAGCTACGGCACAACCGCCGCGTACTGGACGGTTCTGGTGATCGCCGTCGCTGTCGCCCTGACGCTGGTCAACCTTTGGACGAGGGGTGACGTCGCCTACAGCCTGGTCATCGTCTGGGCCCTCTCTGGCATAGTCTATAAGCAGATGGCGGAGCCCCTGATACCCTACGCAGCCGGCCTGGGGGCCCTGGTGATAATCGGCGGGATAGGGCTCAACTATGTGAAAAGTCGCGGGCTCTAGACGTTTTCCATGAGCCTGTCCACGTCTTCCTTCGTGTTGTAGAAGTGGTTCGAGACCCGTATGTGGTCGCCGTGGGCCGACCTGCCCGTCACCTTGATCTTCATGGCCTTGAGACTCGACGCTAGCTCCACGGCGCCCTCCTGGAAATAGCTCACTATCGTCGACGCCGGGGCATCGGGCAGAAAGAGCTTCTTCCCGAGACCAGACAGCCGGTCGTAGATGTAGCGTGAGAGCATGAGGTTCCGTTTCTCCACGTCGCCGATGCCTACCCTGTTCAGGTACTCTAGGGATCTCTCCATGGCGTACATTCCCTGGAAGTGGAGTGTCCCGTACTCGAACTTCTCGGCGGTCCCCAGGTCGACTGGGTCCTCGGGGTTATCGCCGCCCCATATCTGGTTCTTCCAGCCGGTCCTATCCGGCGTCAGCTCGGCGATGTTCTCCCGCTTCACGTAGAGGAAGCTGAGCCCCGCCGGGCCCATGAGGTACTTGTAGGGGGCGAAGCTCACGTAGTCCACGCCGTCCCTCCTATAGTCCACGTCCAGGGCGCCCACCGCCTGAGTCGCGTCCACCAGCACCTTGGCGCCGTGGTCATGGACTACCTTTGCCACCTCCCCCAAGTCGAGCCTCTGGCCGTTGACGTAGCTCACCTGGCTGACCTGGACGAGCCTGGTCCTGTCGTCCACGAGCTTCTCCAGGTCGCCAGTGTTGAAGGTGCCTTTCATCGGCCTCCACACGCGGGGCTCGACGCCGTGCCTCGCCGAGGTGTGGGTGTGCAGCGGGTTGTGCTCCCACTCGGGGAAGACGACGTTGTCGCCTCTCCGCCACTCGACGCCGTTCACAACGACGTTGAGCCCCGAGCCTGTGCACATGTCGAACGCGACCTCCTCGGCGGATACATGGATGAAGGCAGCGACCATCTCCCTCTCCCTCCTCGCCTTGGCCAGCCACTCCTGAAGGATCGTCCTGTCCCCCACGGTATCGAACTTGTACCACTGGTCCACGTACTCGCAGTAGCCGTCCCTCACCTGCGTCGGCA
>CAYPNN010000024.1:0-10748 GCA_964412065.1 uncultured Candidatus Bathyarchaeia archaeon | reverse complement strand
TACCGAACCCGGGTGACCCTGACGACACCGGCTGGCACCTCATGCTCCACGATGAACGGCTATTCGATGGAAGAGAGGACGCCTTCAACCGCATCTTGGAGGAGCGGGGCCTGGAATGGAAGCACGAAGAGTTCCTGGGCTGGCGTCACATATCCATCTACAGGCCAGGTTACAGGTTCCCCGGCTGGAAATCACACGGATACAAAGCCTAGTACCCACGTGGAGCATAAACTCAGAGCTTAAAGTTTGAGATGACTCGATTTAAACCTTGTACCATGTGAGATGTAAAAACCAGGACCCTGGGGTTCTTCATAAGCTCAACACTCGGCTACAGAATAGGAATATATAGAAAAGAATAATGTTCGTTTTCTCCCAAAGAAAATGACGCTAAAACTCTGTGATTCTACCGTTTGGCTGTGGTGTTTTTTACCCTTCGCAGCAGTATAAGGGACGCAGGTATAGGGTTCCTTGGTGTGTTTGGAGAGGGGTTGAACAGTACAATAAATCCTTCCTAAAAATCATATATCAGTTAAGTGTTAAAATATATTATGACTTTAATTCTTGCTTTGAGCTGCTGTGAAGGTAAATCAGGAAAACCTATGCTGTTGATAGCCGCAGATAGACAGGTATCATCTCGTTATACTAAGACTGAAACAACCAAAATCCGATTTCTTCCTGAAAAATATATGGACGTTTTACCATCAATTGTGTTTGCGGCTGCAGGTGATGCATATATTGTAGATGAAATCCATGATGCTTTTGATAATTACCTAAGCCAACATAGTGATGAACTAAATGACGTATTTAATTTTCTCAACTATAATAGGATTAAATTAAGTGACATTGTTGGTAATATCTATGTAAAGTATAAAAATAGAGGATATAAATCAGATGTTACTATTTTATTATGCGGATGTAATAACCAATATAATCAAATAATACTACAAATTTGTAATGAGGGGCTCAATATGATTCATTATGATTATTGTATTATAGGAATGGGGTCACTTACTGGAGGTGAATTATTATTAAATGAATTGTTTTATTCTAAACAAGATGATTATGATGCTGTTGTTTTAGCTTGTTTGATTATAAACCTCGTCTCTAAAATTGATCTTTCAGTTGGAAAAGGGATTGACCTTGTCTCATGTATTAATAATAAAGTCCGAGAGTTAACAAAGGACGAGTTTCACGAGACAAAAAAAAGCTCAGATAATAACTGGTCATTAATAAAGAAAATATGGCGTTATCAAAACTATCACCCTTTAATTGATGAATTAAAAAAAATGAGAGAACTAATAAAGACAATTGAACAAAAAGAAGCTAACAACTAAAACTCGATCAACAAATAATAATATAAGAACATATAGCGCTCCACGTGGGGCATTACTTCTAGACTCCCTTTATCTCTTTACCGCTGAACAAGTGCACTCAAAGACTATCCGATCCCCATCCGTTGACCATTAGCCTGGAGTTGGTTCCCTGCTGTGTGTCTGTATCATGTCCATGAGGCGTCGGGCTCATGGGTGTGGGTGTGTGGGATCGGATAGGTGGTCGTAGGCAGAGTGGGAGATCCATGTGAAGGTTATCTGAGTACGGAAGAGGGAAAAGAAAATAGCTTTTAAACATCTTTGAGAATAAAGGTTGGATGGAGGAAGTGTGAGTGTTACAAAAAAATCAATTAAACACACTCAAAACAATTAAAAGAAAATTGAAAAAATTACAAATAGAGACTAAGAAAGATAGGGATAGAAAATTTTTTAATAATTATTTTTTATATTATAAACGATATAAACAACTTTATTTAGAAACTTGTAATATTTTTTCTAATGAGGAAGAGTTAACAGATTTTGAGTTAAATATAAATCAACTCTCAGAAAATGAAATCAATGCTATAGCAAAAACTGGTAAACATGATGGAATCTTAGGGGGTTATCTTTTAAATGTATCAGATTATGCAAAGAAATTATTACAATTTATCACAAAACATATTGTCAATAATGATAATTTATTAAAATCAAAAGCGTATTTAAGTGATGCATGTAATGAAAAAAATAGAGCCTTTTCGCTTATGGAAAAAAAAGATTGGAATGGTTCTGTAGAAGCATCTCAACACTGTATTGAACACGCAATAAAATCTTTATTTAAAGTAGTAGGAGAGCAACATCCTTATGAACATGATCCAACAAAGGAATTTAAAAAAGTTATAGAAAAATTAAAAACTCTACCTGAATGGCAACTTAAATATTTAGCAAGAGTAAGATGGATAGCTAAAGTATGGGCGACAGTGCATGAAGAATCAATGTATGCTTTTTATAATATAGCTTCGAAAGATTTTTTTAATGAAAAAGATGCGAGAGTTTTAAAAGATTATGCAGAAGAAGTTTATTCTATTTGTGAGGGACTAGTAAGAAGGATTGAGTTTAAAGAATTTAAATTAGAGGTTTAGTTATCTTTAAGGATTATATCACTTTTGCGATTGGCCTCGAGAGCGTTGGTGGAGCTTGTTCTGCGGCATAGACTGTGAGGATTCAGAACCGGTCGTCGTGGGTGCCCTCGGGGTGGTTGAACAGAATCTTCCCCGACTTGCCCAGCTCGAACCGCTCCACGTTTAGCTCGGCGAAGAGGTTCGGGTCGTAGGGTTATATGCGCCTACTTATGGTCGATGCACATATCTATTACTCATAGAAAAAAGTTAATAATTCTAAGTTCAATAATAAAATTTATGACTTCCTTAGAAGAAATAATACTAACAACTTCTTTTGAGATACGAGCAAGTGTTGGACTAGCATTACTTTTTGGTGTCTACATCGCTCTTTACGGTTTTACTTATCAAGGAATAATGAGAATATTTAATCGTGAAATAGAAAAAGAATGGACTGATATTGTCTTTTTTGGTTCATTTATTTTCGCGTGTTTCATTGTTTTTTATCCAAGTTGGGCTTTTTCATATCTAACGGAGTTTCTTGCAGGATTTCTAGGAGTGCTAGGCGCTTTTACGTTACAGAAAAAACAAGAGAGGAAAAACCAAGAAGATATCTCAGACCTACTAATTAACAATTTAATTATCGAGTTAAATGAAAATCTTGACCTAGTAAAGAGCATCCAGCAAGACACCGATAAAGGCAGAGTGGTTCTCTTCAGAACAGCATCTTGGGAAATGTTCAAGGAAAAAACAATTTTCAGTACACTCGACGTTCAATTTGAATTAGCTAATTTATATCACAAGATTGAGCAATTTAACACTATAATGATAATGAAAGGATCAATAAGACAGACAACCTCGTTTCTAGGGGAAGGGACTGATTATTACACTGACCTACAAAATACATTAGAGTCAACACTATCCTTACTGATGTCTTAGCTTTATAAAATAAATGTAATAAGTAATTGTTTTCACGTTTTTATTTAAATTATGCGAGCTGTTGGTTTAGAAGCCGCCGGCGGCGCCATCTCTGCGGCGTAGACAGAAAGGGCGAGGGCCCAGAACCTGTCGTCATGGGTGCCCTCAGGGTGGTTGAACAGCAGCTTACCCATCTTCCCCAGCTCGTACCTCTCCACGTTGAGCTCCGCGAAAAGGCCTGAGTCGTAGGGTATGTGGAGCAGCGGCCTGAGGCCTACCGGGGTGTCGTCGCCGCGGCGGCAGCCCTCGGGGCTCACGGTTCTCCACTCGCCGTCTATATCTTCGACATATCCGCTCCACCCGCAGGCGGGGCAATCGGCCCGCCTCATGCTCTCCCTGAGGGCCGTGGCCATGGCTTCCCTGCTCGTGTCGGTGAAGTTGACGCCCGTGACGCCGTGGAGGCCGCCGCGCACCATGTCTTCGACGATGTAGTCACCCACGCCAGTGTTGTCTGCCTTGCGGGCTTCTTCAATCTGTGTTCAGGCATCTTTAACCTTTAAAAAAGGTTATATGCAAAACATTAATACAAAAAATCAATGAAGATAAAAGAAATAATAGCCTACGTATTTGGAGTTTTAATTGTAATAATCGGCGCTTTTGGAGGGAAAGATCTCTCGAATATGGACGATATTTTTGAAGGAGTGGTGATGATCATGTTCTTTGTCTCGATTTATCTGATGTTTTTATACATGAATAAACGTGGAGTTGGCGACTGGGATCGGTATAGATGATAAGCGACGCTTTAAAACATCGTTGAGATCGTCGGCGATGATTTAAGACCGTCGGACGCATATGTCTTCTGAAACCCTTGACCGACGGAGACGCTGACGAGCTGCTTAGGAGGCTGGTGGAGAGGTTCGGCGCCGAGAGGGTCCTCACGGAGCCGGAGGACGTCTACGTGTACTCGTACCTGGGGGCTTTCGGTGTGGAGGAGACCAGGCCGCCGGTCGCGGTGCTCAGGCTAAGCGAGGAGGAGGCGCGGGGCCTGGGTTCGCTTGTCGATGGCGTAGCCCAGGTGGTCGCCCTGGGTGAGGAGGCCGAGCCTTCTCCTCTGCCGATTCTCCTAGTTGATCAGACTGAGCCCACGGGCCTGAAGGAGCTTGAGCGGAGCCTCGCCGAGGCGACCCGGTCGAGGAGGGAGCGTCTTAAGGATTCGAGGGAGAGCAATTCGGTGACGCTTCAGGCCGCGTCGTACCTCCAGTCCATGGACGGGTACAGGCTGGGGGAGCGCATGGCCGACGGCTCGGGCTTCTGCGTGGTGCAGAGGTTCATGGGCGGCGTGGAGACCTACTCCTCGAAGGGCAGGCTCCTCCTGTCGAGGGGCTTGTCCAGGGGGGAGCTGGGGGTGACGCCCAGGCTTGTGGACGCCATGTACAGCTGCACCGCCTGCGGCCAGTGCTACGACCAGCACAGCCCCGGCACGCTGGAGATCGACAACGCCATCATAAAGACGAGGAACCTGATAGCCGGGCAGGGGATGGCGCCGAGGATGTGCGGGAGGCTGCTCGCCAACCTGGAGGAGGAGGGAAACCCCATGGGGATGCCAGGCGAGGACAGGACCCTATGGTACGCGGAGACCGCAGAGGAGCACAGGTACCGCGGCAACGAGGTGCTCTACTGGCCTGGGTGCACCACGAGCTACAGGCTCCCCGGGCTCGTGGAGGCCACGGCGGAGGTGCTCACGGCGGCGGGCGTGGACTTCGGGGTGTTGGGTGAGGAGGAGCGCTGCTGCGGCCTCATACTCTACCTGATGGGGTTCTGGGACGAGGCGCGCAGGAACGCCGCGGAGGCGCTGGAGACCCTGTCGGCCTGCTCACCCCGGGTGCTTGTGACGAGCTGCGCCGGATGCTTCTACGCGTTCAAACGCGTGTACCCGTGCCTGGGCTTGACGCTGCCCATGAGGGTGATGCACTCCTCGACGTTCTTCGACGCCTTGGTGAAGGAGGGGAGGCTCTCGTTCCGGGAGGTGAAAGGCGGCTTCATGTGGCACGACCCATGCGACCTGGGGAGACACTGCGGCGTCTACGAGCCGCCGCGGAACGTCATGAGGGCTGTTCCCGGCCTGAACCTCGTGGAGCCCGGGTTGAACAGGGAGCACGCGGTATGCTGCGGCGCCGGCGGCGGCCTCTGGTCCTACGACGAGAGGCTGACGGAGAAGGTGTCGCACCAGAAGGTGGAGGAGGCGATCCCCGAGGAGGTTGACGGCGTCGTCACGGGCTGTCCCACGTGTCTCCTGAACCTCCGCGGCGCCGCCAGGGAGAGGAAGCCCGGGCTCGGCGTCTACGATCTCAGCGAGTTCCTGCTGCGATGCATCTAGAACAGGATGTAGTGACACGGGCTACATACCTAAACTATTTTATCGTGGGGCTTCCCATAGATTCTGAACATGCTGGATTACCTTCAGAGGAACATGTGAAAAGGTTTGGAGCAACCCCGCATAACCCACATCGTTTTAGACGTGCTGAAACCCCATCAGCCGCCCCTCCCGGAGTTCGCCGCCTTCGTCGGTGAGCTCCCCGGCATCAAGAGAGTCGACGTGTCGGTCGTCGAGATGGACGAGAAGACCGAGAGCCTCAGGATCACCATCGACGGCGCCAACATCGACTTCGAGAAGCTCAGGAGCCACATGGCTGAGCAGGGGGCGGTGATCCACAGCGTAGACCAGGTAGTCGTAGAGTAATATGCCGACCAAGCCAACCCTCCAGCCCTTCCTGGACAAGCAGACCGACGCCGAGGGGGCGGAGTACATCCTATTCGGAGCCCCGCTGGACGAGACCACCTCCAACAGGAGGGGCACCAGGTTCGGCCCCGGCGCCATACGGCGTGAGAGCAGGTACCTGGACACGTTCAGCGTACGCACGGGGCTGGACTGGGACGACCTGAGCCTGGCCGACATAGGCGACGTGGAGTGCCCCGACGTAGCCAAGGCGTTGGACGGCATCACGGAGACGGTGGACTCGTTCGACGGCTTCCCCGTGATGCTCGGTGGGGAGCACACCATTACCCTGGGCGCCCTAAGGAGCCTGGAGCCGGACCTCGTCCTAGTCTTCGACGCCCACCTTGACCTCAGGGACGAGCTGTCCGGTGAGCGCATGTGCCACGCGACTTACCTGAGGCGCGGGTACGAGGAGCTGGGCTTCAAGGCCGTGGTGCTCGGCGCCCGGGCGCTGTCCGGGGAGGAGGTGGAGTTCTCGAAGTCCACGGGCGACCTACGGTACATGACGGCGCTGGACATGCTGAGGCAGGACCCGGTCAGCATGGTGCAGGGCATAATGAGGGGCTCGGAGAAGGTTTACGTCAGCCTCGACATGGATGTGCTGGACCCCTCCGTCGCGCCGGCGGTGGGCAACCCGCACCCCGAGGGGCTCTCGGTGACCATCGTCATGGACATCATAGAGCAGGTGATGGACGGGAGGGTGTGCGGCTTCGACGTCAACGAGGTCTACCCCCACTACGACACGGGGCAGACAGCCACGACGGCCGCGTACCTGGTGATGGAGGCGCTGTACAGCCACGTCGCCGCTGAGCAGGGTTAGAGGAAGTTGCTCAGTATAGTCATGAAGACCTGGACGATTAGGCCGCTGGCCATGAGGCCTGTGACGATGAGGCGTCCCTTCTCCTCATAGAACTCTTTGCCGTACCTTCTGTCTGTGTAGAGCCGGATCAGGCCGCCGACGCCGAAGGGTATTATGTAGTGGGGAGGGAACAGGAGGCCCATGCCGAGCCCCATCGTGCTGATGGGTGTGAATACTTCGAGTAGGGCTCCCATAACCCCGCCTGCGAGGAATGTCCATGGGTTCATCACGGTGGAGACGTTGCCTGTGGCGAGCATGGTTACGTAGACCTTTGACTGGATGAGGCCGGCGGCGGGCATCATCGGGGTGCCGAAGCCCACATATTTCCAGAGGATCAGGGTGAAGAAGACGCTGAATATGAAGGTGGGCACCCAGCCGATTATCTTGGCTACTATGATGTCTCTCCATGTCACCCTCGTCTCTTTCCTGTACTTGTAGTAGGGTAGGGTGCCGCCGCTCTGCCATGGGTTGGGTCGTAGGTATGGGTATACGAAGTAGCCTGTGAAGGCCCTGTAGCCGGCGGTGAAGATTGGTAGGTCGTACAGCAGGATGGAGCTTATTCCCATGCCCATGCCTGTTTCGCCTTGCATCTTGGTGATGATTATGGCTTCTAGGAAGCCTGCTATGAAGAAGCTGTAGGCTGTGAAGGCCACCGCGAACATGGGGGGCAGGGGCGTGAAGGGGTTGAGTGTGTAGGCGAGGGACGCCAGGAGGGTGAAGATGGCAATGATGGCTACCAGGTATGTTTTGTTGCCGAGGATTCCCTGTATCAGTATCTTGTAGAGTTCGAGGTACCCTGTCTCGCCGTTGTCCGTGTTCTCGTCTGTACCTTTCATGAGCCTGTTTTTGGCGAGTATGACGACTGATAACAGTATTCCGCCCAGCAGCAGGATGCCTATGGCGGGCCCTATCGCGTAGTTCAGCAAGTACTGTTGGTAGAGCGCCATGACGTCGCCTGTGGGTTCTAGAAGGCCTCTGCGTACCAGTGCCGGGGTTACGATGAGGTAGCTTATCAAGCCTGAGGCTAGGAGGCTCAGCGAGGCGTTGGGGCTTATGAGGTATCCGATGGAGGCGAACCCTATGCTGAGGCTGATGACCAGTATGCAGCCTGGTGGAAGGAGCCCCGACAGGTCTATCGTGGTGAGGCCCAGCCCCCACAGGGTTGATAGGTGCTGCAGTAGGGTTATGGTGAAGCCGATGATTGCTGATACGGCGACGAGTCTGGCCGAGCCGCCTCCGGTCATGCATGCGTCCACGAGTTTGGTGGTGGCGGACTGGTTTGGCCACACCATCTTGGGGTTTCGGATCAGCTCGTCCCGGAGGATGGTGTAGTAGATCAGGCCCGCGGTGAGGCTGATGGTCATCGCTATGACCAGGAAGGCTATGGGGCCGATCCAGTGTTGCAGGCTGAGGTCTTTGGCCTGGATGACCTCCAGTGAGGGAGCTATCCACGTCGGGTAGGTTGCCAGCGGCTCCGTCTCCAGCATGTAGAGGATGAAGCCGAGGGTCGTGTATACCCCCATCTGGCTTACACTGGTTATGAGCAGGAAGCTGAGTTCTCTTCTGCAGGTGCCTCCCTGGGGGCGGTGGAAGAGGCTGTACCCTATCATCACCGCTACGGCTCCGTAGCCGAAGTTCCACCCCATGTTGATGCTGAGGTAGCCGTTGATGGCGCTGAATATCAGCGCCATGAATGCCCCGAGGATCAATGCCCTGGCCTTGACGGGCCCCTCTAGCTGTTCGGCTTTACTGACGGCCTCCATACGTCGGGTCCGGTCTCTGGGTATTTAAGGGCAGTTTACGTGTGGTAATCACATCTTGTGATTACATCTTGAGTTCATCGTAGGCGGGGACGGCCGGGGCCATCGCTGAAAAGGGTTGCCGGTGGTTTATGCCTATTTTATATCGCGCCGCATGGTATCTACGCTGTGTAGGTGGCCCGATGAGCGGCAGCGACGAGGCGATCAAACCCAAGGGCAGGCTGGCCCCCGACAACCTGGGGAGGAGCTACCTGCTATCGGCGAGCTACGACGGGGACCAGAGGAAGGCGTATATGCGGCTCTACGAGCCGGAGACGCAGCAGATCTATCTCTGGTACGACAACACGGGCCATCAGCCTTACCTGATCTCGAAGCTTTCCCCGGAGGAGCTGGGGGGGAACACACGGATCACGAGGCACGACGGCTTCACCGGGTTCGAGGAGGTCATCCGGTACGACGGCCTCCACGACGAGGAGATCAGGGTCACCAAGGTGGTGGCGAAGGACCCGCTGAGCATCGGCGGCAGAGGTGGCTCCATCAGGAACTACCTGGACGAGAGCTGGGAGAGCAGGATAAGGTACTACAGCTGCTACATCTACGACCAGGGCATCGTGCCGGGGATGCCTTACAGGGTGGTGGACGGCAGGCTGGTGCCTGACGACTGGAGCCTGCCGGTGGAGGTTGAGGCACAGTTCGACGAGATCCTGGCCGGCACCGAGGAGAGGTTCAGGGACTCCATGAGGGATTGGGCTAGGCTCCTCCAGTGCCCCATACCCGAGATAAGGCGCGTCGCCGTGGACATAGAGGTGCGGCCCAGCGTCCAGAACAGGATGCCCAACGCCGACCAGGCTCAGGACCCCATAATCTGCGTCGCCTTCGCGGGCTCGGACGGGCTGCGGAGGGTGCTGCTGCTGAACGACTCCGGGCTGGACGCGGAGACCCCCGAGATCGGCGGCGCCGACGAGGTCACGGTCTACGAGAGCGAGAGGGAGATCGTCCTGGAGACGTTCCGGGTAATCGGGGAGTACCCCGTGGTGTTGACGTTCAACGGAGACGACTTCGACTTCAAGTACCTCCGGAACAGGGCGCGTAACCTGGGAGTGCCCGACGAGGACATCCCCATCACCCTGGGCCGCAGGTTCGCGTACATCACCAACGGCGTCCACATCGACCTCTACCAGTTCTTCAGGAACCGCAGCATCCAGGGCTACGCGTTCGGCAACGTCTACCGGGAGTTCAGCCTCGACGAGATCACCGTGGGGGTGCTCGGCGAGGGAAAGATCCAGGTGGGGGACATAAGCCAGCTGCCGTTGAGGGAGCTGGGCGAGTACTGCATGCAGGACGCCTACATCACGTACCGGCTGACGGCTTTCAACAACAACCTGGTGATGAACCTCATGGTGATGCTGCAACGCATCAGCAAGACCATACTGGAGGACACTTCCCGGCTGGGGGTCAGCAGGTGGATACTGGCGATGATGGAGTGGATCCACCGCCAGAGGGGGTGGCTGATACCGACCACCAAGGACATCATCGAGGCGAAGGGCGGCACCACCACCGAGGCCGTCATAAAGGGGAAGAAGTACCAGGGCGCCATCGTGAGGGACCCGAAGCCCGGGATCCACTTCGACGTGACGGTGGTGGACTTCGCGAGCCTCTACCCGTCCGCCATCAGGAACTGGAACCTGAGCTACGACACGCTGCTCTGCAACCACGAGGAGTGTAAGGGCAACCTGATCCCCGGTACGCCGCACTGGGTCTGCACCAAGAGGAGCGGCATGACCAGCGAGCTCATAGGCAGCCTCCGCGACCTCAGGGTCTTCTGGTACAAGCCCAAGGCCAGGGACATGAGCCTGGGCGAGGAGGAGAGGCATTACTACGACGTGGTCCAGCAGGCGCTGAAGGTGTTCCTGAACGCGTCGTACGGCGTCTTCGGCTCAGAGAGCTTCCCGCTTTACTGCCCGCCGCTGGCGGAGAGCACCGCAGCCGTGGGCAGGTACGCCATGGAGG
>CAYPNN010000023.1:0-10944 GCA_964412065.1 uncultured Candidatus Bathyarchaeia archaeon | reverse complement strand
AGGACCTGACCCATTTCCTTGAGTCCCTGGCGACGAGCTTCCACGCCAACATACACGTCAAGGTCCAC
Organism: uncultured Candidatus Bathyarchaeia archaeon; assembly: GCA_964412065.1. GTDB lineage: Archaea > Thermoproteota > Bathyarchaeia > TCS64 > TCS64 > RBG-16-57-9. The sequence goes on along the minus strand of CAYPNN010000023.1, from coordinate 10,876 downwards.
TGCGGCTCAAACGACCACCACCGGGCCGAGGCTGCGTTTAAGGCCCTTGCGCTCAGCCTCAGGCAGGCGGTGGCTCCCGAACCGAGGAGACGGGGCGTGCCCAGCAGCAAGGGGGTGATCTAGATGCCTTTAGCGACGGTCATCGACTACGGGGTCGGGAACCTGTTCAGCATGTCCAACGCCCTCCTGAAGGCGGGGCTCCGCGTCGAGGTCGCCGAGGAGCCGTCGAGGCTGCTAGGCTCGGACGCCGTGGTGCTTCCTGGCGTCGGAAACTTCGGGGCCGCCGCGGCCAACCTGGAGCCCTTCAGGGAGGCGCTGAAGGCCACGGTGGACATGGGGACGCCTCTCCTCGGCAGCTGCCTCGGCATGCAGCTGCTCTTCGAACGCAGCGAGGAGAGCCCCGGCGACGGCCTGGGTCTCCTGCCCGGAGAGGTTAAGCGTTTCCGTGGGGGTGTGAAGACGCCTCACATGGGGTGGAACACGGTTGAGCCTGTGAGGGTTAGTCCCCTCCTCGACGGGGTGAAGCCCGGCTCATACTTCTACTTCGTCCACAGCTACTACCCGCAGCCCGCCGACCCCCGGGACACGCTGGCATCCACCAGCTACGGCGGCGAGTTCGCGTCCATCGTGGAGCGGGGCAGCGTCTACGGCACCCAGTTCCACCCCGAGAAGTCGGGGGAGGCAGGCGCCAGGCTCCTCGCAAACTTCGCTGGGCTGGTGAAGAGGTGAAACCCATGCAGGTGATACCGGCGCTGGACATAATGGACGGCAGGGTCGTCAGGCTCACCAGGGGCGTCCCCGAGACCATGAAGCTCTACGGCACCGGCAGCCCCTTGGAGACCGCGAAAAGGTGGGGCGGTGAAGGCGCCGAGCTGATCCACGTCGTGGACCTCGACGCCGCCCTGCGCATGGGAAGCAACAAGGCCCAGATACTGGAGATGGTCGGGTCCCTCGACGTGGAGACTCAGGTAGGCGGCGGCATCAGGGACAGGGAGGAGGCGGCCCGCCTCCTCGACGCAGGCGTGTACAGGGTGGTTCTGGGCTCATACGCCTTAAGCAACCCGGGTGAGGCGGCTGAGCTCCTCGACGAGTACGGCTCCGAGCGGGTCGCCGTCGCGCTGGATCACAGGGACGGCTGCGTCCTCGTGAAGGGGTGGACGGAAACCACCGGCAGACACCTGGCCGACGCCTTACGGGAATACACCGCTCTCGGCTTCAGGTGGTTCCTGGTCACCGACGTGGACAGGGACGGAGCCCTGTCGGGCCCAGGTGTCACTGTCTACCGGAGGATAAGCCGCGACGCCTCCATCATCGCCTCAGGCGGCGTTTCCCAGCTGGGGGACCTCGCGAAGCTCAGGGAGGCGGGGGCGGCTGCGGTCGTGGTCGGTAAGGCCCTCTACGAGGGCCGCTTCACCTACCGCCAGGCCGTGAGCATTGTGGGGGGCCGTTGATGCTGGCGAAGAGGATCATCCCGTGCCTCGACGTCAAGGACGGCAGGGTCGTCAAGGGCACCCACTTCATAGACCTGAGGGACGCCGGCGACCCCGTGGAGCTGGCCAAGCGGTACAACGAGGACGGCGCCGACGAGCTCGTCTTCCTCGACATCACGGCCACCCGGGAGAGGCGTGAAACCCTCAGCGGTCTGGTCAGGGCGGTCGCGTCCGAGCTGGACATACCCTTCACGGTGGGTGGCGGCATCAGGACGATGGAAGGCGTCAGGCTCGTACTCAGGAACGGCGCCGACAAGACCAGCCTCAACACGGCCGCGGTGTTGCACCCGGAGAGGATCACCGAGATCGCCGACGTTTTCGGCTCCCAGTGCGTCGTCGTGGCGATAGACGCGAGGCGCGTATATGAAGCCAGGCCGGACAGGAACGTCGTGGACACCCCCGAGGGAAGCCGCTGGTTCCAGGTATACACCCACGGCGGCGCGACCCCCACGGGGCTGGACGCCCTGAGCTGGGCCTCGGAGGCCGCCGAGCTGGGGGCCGGCGAGCTCCTCGTCACCAGCATGGACAGGGACGGCACCAGGAAGGGATTCGACAACGTACTCAACCGCCGCATCTCCCGGCGCGTCAACGTGCCCCTGGTAGCCTCGGGCGGGGCGGGTGAGCCCCGACACTTCCTCGAGGCGTTCACGAAGGGTACGGCCGACGCCGCCCTCGCGGCCTCGGTGTTCCACTACGGCAACTACCCTGTCCCCGTGGTAAAACGGTATCTCAGGGATGAGGGGGTGAGCGTCAGGCTATGATCGGGGTCGAGGTGGACGAGCTGGACTGGGACAAGGAGGGCGGCTTGATCCCCGTGGTGACGCAGGAGGCGGACACCCTCGAGGTGCTCACCCTGGCATACGTTAACAGGGAGGCGCTTAGGCTGACTCTGGAGACGGGGTGGGCTCACTACTATAGGCGTAGCCACGGCGAGGTGATGAAGAAAGGCGTCACCAGCGGCAACGTCCAGAGGGTCAGGAGGGTGCTGACGGACTGCGACAACGATGCCTTGGTCTACCTCGTCGAGCAGACTGGTCCCGCGTGCCACCTGGGGGAGCGCACATGCTTTCACAAAGAGCTCCGTTGTCCAGCCCAAGACGCCTAGTCTCATCGAGTCCATGCCCCACTGGAAAGCGAAGCTATAACCACTCAGCGACTCTACGCATCATGCGTACCACGTCACCGCAGATCCTGAGCGGCGAAACTAGGACACCCGGCGTGTGCTCAAGCCGGCTGTAGAAACTCTCCATCTCTCTGTCCCGGCCCAGCGTGAATATCATCGTCTGAACCCCTGATCTGCCCAACGTGTCCAACAGCCTCACCGTCTTCTCGCAGTCCTCGTCGGTGTCGACGCCGTCGATGTAGACGGGCTTGCCGTCGGTGAGTATCACGAGGCGCTCGGGCTCAAGCAGTGACACCTGTCTCAGCGCCTCTTCCAGCCTGATCTCCTCGTCCAGCGGCGTCACGTCGTCGGGGCTGTGTTCCCTTCTCAGTGTCTCCCCGAAGCTGTAGTCTGCTGCGTTGGGGTGGGACGCTGCCACCGTGTTCGCCAAGAACCTGGCCACCACGATCTTGGGGTACTGCTCCCATAGGCTCCACGGGTCAGCCATGCTGACGCCCCTGTCCAGGAGCACCACCGTGCGCGCCTCCCTATCCCTGCGGAGTCTACGCCCCTTGCTGTATGCCTTCATCTCTGTGACCAGCGTTCTGGTGGTTACGGGGTGTATGGATCTCCCGTCGAAATCGGTAGGGTCCTCTCCGGTTATCGGCTTGTACGCCTCGAGGAGTTCGACGAAGTCGTAGAACCTGTTCATCTCCATGAGCCGGATCGCGTTCCGCTCCTCGTCGTAGCTGGTGACCGGCTGCATGCATGGCTTAGCTAGACGCGGTTCCCCCGGTTGCCTCGCCTGCGCCTCTCCCTCAGCCGCCTCGGGGTCCTCCAGTATGGCTGCGTAGAACCCGCCGCTTCCCCTCACGGATACGAGCACGGGCCTCCTCCTGCCCTCCGGGTCCAGGGTCAGCCTCCCCTCCTCGATCAGGTCCTCTACCTGCTGCTCCATTTCATGTTTCTCGACGTATGTGCGGCCTGTGGGGGTTCCGTCCAGCCAAGTCGACCCGCGGTTCCTTACCCTGAACGCGAGGACCACGACGGGGTACTCGTCGCTGAACAGTATGCTCATGTCTACTCCCAGGTGTACTCCATGACCCTGCGGCGGGCCTCCTCGTACTCCTCGACGCCGAACTGGTTGAGGACGCGCATCTTCAGCAGCCTGTCGACCGCCAGCTGCTTGACCTCGTCCGGGCTCTGGTACAGGTCGCGGTATGCGTGGTACTCCTTGGCGAACTTCGTGAGGTTCCTGACGCTGACGGGCGTCATGTACCTCATCTTGTCCACCTCGAGCTTCACCCAGATTATGAAGTCGAATATGTGGGCGGGAAGCGCGTGCCTGGCGACTAGTCCCTGGATGCTCTCTATGGGGGTCCCGCCCCACATTATGGTCTTCCCGAACCGGTCCAGCAGCCCCTGGTCAGGCGTGTCCTGTGCTACGCGGTCCAGGTCGCTGGCCGCCACCACGCAGAACCCATCTGGCAGCCTGTACCTTTTCCCGTCCACGGGGCTGGTGAAGGTCTTGCTGTTCATGGCCTCGAAGAGTGTAGCCTGCGTCTTGGGCCGGAGCTTCACGACGGCGTCGAAGTAGGCTATGGGCGCCTCTCCCTCGTTTAGCACTATCTGCATGAGGACGCCGTTGTGCACCGGGTCCTTCCCCACGAAGGCGCTGGGGTTGAACCCCGCAACCAGCTCCCTCTCTGTGACCTCGTCGCTGCAGTGGAGGTAGACTCCTCCCATGGCCCTCTGGAGCTGGAGCAGGGTCTCTGTCTTGCCCTCCCCGTGGGGCCCCAGCAGGAGCACGTTGTCCTTCATCCTGACCGCCCTGAGGAGCCGCCTTATCTCGTCGTCGTGGCCTTTGACGTGTCTGACGAGCTCCTTGAACGTGTCGTCGTCCTCTGCCCGCGCTGCCTCCTGCTCCACGGGCTCCACCGGCTCCTCGTTCTCGGTCTCCTCCGCCGCCTCGTATATGGGCTCCTCGTGCACATACTCCCATTCCACGTTCGAGTCCATTATCTCCACCATCTGGCACAGGTCCCCGTACAACGTCTCCTGCATGGACCTTGGCACCGAATCCGAAGCCACCATGACGGGGAGGTAGCTCCTGTAGTGGTGCAGCCTCCTCTGCAGCTTCTTCAGCTTAGCCACGTCTTCATCCGTTTCGCCGCCTAGACCAAGCTCATTCCTCTGCACCCTCAGCCGCGAGATGCTGTCCTGGATCTTGTCTATGACGTTCCGGAGCCTGTCGAACTCATCTTTATACTCCTCGTCGCTGATCTCGCCTCTCTCCCGCTGGCCCTGCTTCTGCTCGACGAGGTTCCTGGTCTCCACCAGTATCTCGGCTGCCTCGTTCACCTTCTCCCCGATGCCCATGTACTGGTCCATGAGCCCCTCGGTCTTCTCCATGATCTCCGTGTAGAGTTCACTGAACACCTCGTGGCTGATCTCTCCCCGGTCAGCCATCTCCATGATCTTCATCCGGTGGAGCATGTGCCGGGCGAGCCGGCCCTCCGGCTCCTCATCGAGGGTGGGCTCGGGGAGCGCCGCATCCAGCTCCTCGGCGGCCTTCTCCCTGTTCTCTTGGTCCCTGAAGCTCTCCCTGAGAACCTCGAAGGGGTCCTCCCTATGCTGCCTCGGAGGCAGCTCGTGGCCGCAGTTGATGCACGCTTTGCTCCAGGGCACCACGGCGTTGCAGCTGGGGCACGTCAAGTGGGCGTCGGGGAAGGATACCATGGCGATTTGTTGTGTAGGGCTTCTACGTATAACTTTTCGAGATCGGTGATCCACGTTCGAGGGTAAGAGATATATCCGGCACCTTTGTTATTGGGTTGCAGCGACTGTAGTCTAGAGGCTATGATTTCTGCCTGCCACGCAGACGGCCCGGGTTCGATTCCCGGCAGTCGCACCAACTTGATCCCCGGCAGGCGACGCGTCGGTCAAGTCTACCATCGCCGAGTGGGGGTGTTCTGGGTGCGTGGCTGTGGTGGTTCAGCGAGTCTGCGTTTTCCTTATAACTGGTTACCAATTATAAGCGTTTTTTCTGGCAGCCGATACACCGGTCAATTATTTGAAACATGTTGTTTTTATTTAAATTCTGATAAGGATGGGGTGTTGTGAGCGTGGTTCTCTCTCGGTATCCCGGTCGATCTCTCGCGTCGGCTGCCAACACGTAGCCCCCGTTTTAACCGCCTTCAGCTGGCTCAATCGTTTGACGATGAGTCACGCTCTACGACCGGGCCCCACGGACCCGGCGACGCTGACAACATAAAACTTGTCCAACGCCCCGATGACGCTCAGACGACGAAAACCCTCAGCACCACACGAATACATAGATGTAAGACGCCCACTGGAAGACGATAATTTCTAGTTACATGATACTCGTATTTTTTAATAACTCACGCCTGAGCTGAGGATTGCAATTATCATTCTGTGAGGCCTTGTAGCGGAAGCGCGCATCGGCTCGCTTGGATAGATTATCTGCTTCATGCCAGTCACCTCGGAGCCGGGTTCACCACGCCGTACATGAAGATGTCAACCATTGAGTCCACCCAGTCGATATCAGGTAGCCCGAGAGTCTCTGTGGGGTTCAAATAGAACTCTGTTAAGACGTATCCGAAGACCATGCTCACGAGAACACGGAGGAGAGCCTCGACCGGTATGTCTCTGAACAAGTTATCGTTTTTCTGCTGAATCTTCTCGACATATGCTTTGAACGCCGTGAACATTGGGAACAATTTGGGAGGTAGGGTTCTGAAGCCCTTCGCCTGACGCTCCTGTGCGTAGATGAGCCCCAGCTTTAAGTAGTCCTCGTGTCCTAGGAGGGCGTTTGCCATATGGCGGATTATAGTTTTCAGGGCCGCCTCCGGGTCTTTGATCTCTGTGGTTGTCAGTTCTCTCCATATGTCGCCTATGGGCATGCTCTCGTCGATGAGTGTGTTGAATAGTTCTTCCTTGCCTTTGAAGTGGTTGTATATAGCTCCGGGGGTTATCTCGGCTGCTTCTGCTATCATCCTTATGCTTGTGCCCGTGTAGCCGTGTTTCAGTATGAGCTGTTTGGCGGCTTCCAGTATCTCCGCTCTGGTTTTTTCTCCTTTCGTTGTGTTCTGAGGCATCAATCTTTAAATGAATGAACATTCATTTATATCTTGCTTGTCTACGTACTCGCATATCTGTGTCAAAGAGGTGTTGAGCGCGCAAGGCGGCATAACCGAGGGATGACGCTGTTAAACGGTGGGTTCCAGTACTGAACCGATGGAAAACAGTGTGATTAAGATGATTGGAAAAAGGAGTGTCCTAATAACGGCCCTCCTCATCATTTTGATGATAGGGCAGGTCACATATACATACGCCGACAGCGACATACCCCATCTTGAGGTTCGCGTAAAGGACACAACCTTCGCCGCTGGTACACATGGAAGCATCGCCGTTACTATACGTAACGGCGGTGATTACGATGTAACACAGGTCGAGGCCTTCGTAACGAGCGCCACTCCTGGGATATCGATAATCGGCGGCTCGCAGAAGGTTTTCAACAGAATCGACAGCGGCGAATCTGCCTCATATAACGTGATACTGATGGTCGATCAGAGCGTGGCTGTAGGAGCCTATTTGATTACGATGCAGTTAACGTATCTGAGGACAGCCTACGGCATAGTAACTGTCCAGATACCGATCACGATTGTAGTAAATCAGCAGTTCCTCCCAATGATCGAGTTGACGGCGTCCCCGAAGAATCTGGTCGGCGGCATTTGGAACAACGTTACCATTGTTGTCACAAACGTCGCTTCGACCGAGATCACCGACCTGTCACTATCACTATCAACAGCGTCAACGTATCTCTCCATCGAAGGTGCAGCTAACCTTAGGGCTGCATCCATTGAATCGGGGGAGCAGAGGGACTTTAAAGTACGCGTATACGCCCTTGAGAGCACGCCCATAGGCTCATATACCCTCACAGCTTCAACCTCGTATACCAGTGCAACTGACGACAACTATCGGCAGGTCGATAATCTCCCCCTTGAAGTGACCTCACCATTCATATCTAAAATCCCCATCCTGACGGTCACAAACCTAAATAACACAATCGTCCTCCCCGGAAGAATATTTCACGTTCACGCGAGGGTAGACTGCAGCGACGCGCCTTCATATAACGTAAAGGCGACGTTAACCCTCGACGCAGCAGGGATACTGAGACCCCTCAGTCCAACAACGACCAGCCTTGGCGACATTGAGGCTGGGGGCTCGAAGGAGGTAACATGCGAGGTTCTCGTAGAAGGTTCATCGTCCGCAGCACAGGTCCCGACGACGCTGACGCTCACATATTTTGATTCAAAGGGAACCCTGATGACTACAACAGAGACCATAACGGTTCAGATAGGGCAGATCGTCGACTTCGAGATAATGAACCCAGAGCTCATCGAAGTCAAGCAGGGATCTAAAGGAAAAATCGACTCAAGCCTCATCCTCAAAGGAACGAGTAAGATTCAGTTTACGACGGTAGATGTCGTCTCCGACTCTAATATTCAGTTGATACCTGAGAGCAGCTACTACATAGGCTCCATTTACCCAGACAGCCCAGTCCTCTTCACCGTCAAGTTTTACGTGCCTGTAGATGCTGACTTGGGTGACAAAACGATAAATCTTAAGATAAGTTACCTCAATAACCTGAATACCCCGAGCCAGCAGCTACTCAACTACCCAATAAGGATAGTAAAAGCCACTCCGACGATCGGGAACGACTTCTGGGGATGGCTCCGGCACATCTTCGGATTTGGATGAGGAGTACGTAGTCGAATTGTTGCCCGTGATAGAGGTCGACTCGCTGGTTAAGGTCTACAAGCGGAACAAGGTAAAAGCTGTAGACTCACTAACGTTGCGTGTGAATAGAGGCGAGATCTACGCTTTCATCGGTGCTAACGGGTCGGGTAAGACTACCGCCATTAACATGATGACTGGTGCACTAGCCCCGACATCTGGCACAATCAAGATCTTAGGATTAGAGCAGCCCCGTCATAAACACCAAATTGCTCACCACCTAGGATTTGCACCGCAAGAGTACTCCCTCTACCAGGATCTTACGGTCTCAGAGAACCTCGAATTCTTCGCGGGCTTGAACGGCATGACAAGACAAGAGCTAAGCGAAAGGCTACCCAACCTTCTGAAAATGTTAAACCTTGAAGACTTCAGGCGGACACAAGTAATGGATCTTTCAGGTGGGATGAAACGCCGGGTTAGCATGGCTTGCGCCCTCATCCATAATCCAGAGTTAATCTTCCTCGACGAAGCCACCGTGGGTATCGACCCAGTACTCCGTCAATTCTTCTGGGAGTACTTCAGGTCACTGGCTAAGAGCGGTAAGACGATCATTATCACTAGCCACATTATGGATGAAGCTGAACGTGCCGACAGAATAGGGCTGATGCGAGCCGGACACCTCATAGAGGAAGGCACACCTCAGGAACTCAAGGATAGGTACAGCGTATCGACAATCGAGGAGGTCTTCCTCAAGTTGAGCGGTGGAGTGACCATAGATGGTTAATACCCCATCCTTCGGTAGAGTCGCCACCGTAACCATCAGAGTTCTGCGGCAGATTCGCCACGACAGAAGGACAGTCGCGATGTTGATCGTGATGCCTTCTCTCGTCATGCTAATATTCGGCTTCGCTTTGAGTGGCGAAGTCAGGAACATCCCGGTCATGATTGATAACCTCGACAGAGGATACACTACACCATACGAGCCGATAATAAAGATTACAGCCGGCGACGAAATCGAGAAAGCGCTTGCTGAAGACTCACGCGTCAAGCTTGTTAAGGGTAATTACGCTGACGGGGTCGACGAAGTGGAGCATGGTGATTACGTCGCTGTAATAAGGATTCCCCCAAACTTATCGGAGAGCATATTCAGGATAGGCGCCGGGGACATCACGGCGCATGTACACCTCGACCTATACATAGACTCTACTAAACCATCATTGAGGGCGAATATACTGGCGGCGCTAGCCGACGCTATGCAGAATTCGACAAGCGGATTGGAGAATTCGAGAAGCGGATTGGAGATTAGAGAGGAACTTGCATTTGGTGGAGTTGAGTACAGTAGCCTTGACGTGAGCATCCCGTCGGTAATGGGATACGTCTTAACCTTCTTGGTATTAATCGTAAGCCTACTCATCTTACTTAGGGAGTCCTCTATGGGGACGCTTCAGCGGCTCTACGTTACACCGTTAACAGCGTTCGAGCGACTTCTAGGATACCTGTGTGCACTACTCGTTGTAGGCTTCATGATGTCCAGCATCGTCCTTCTCGTGGGAGTAATCATCTTCAAGGCTACTGTCCGCGGTAGCCTCATTCTCCTCTTCTTCTGCACAGTCATCTACGCTCTGACCCATGTACTTCTAGCAGTCTTTCTCAGCAACTTTGCACATAACGAGCTTCAGGCGATACAGCTTGCCCTGATTATTGCTTTCCCCAGCATGGCTCTCGCCGGGTTTCTTGTACCGGTGGCAAGTCTTCCGGATTTTATACAGCCACTAGCCCGCCTCGTCCCCCTATATTATGGGAACAGAGCGTTCGAGGGCGTGATGCTGAAGGGGTATGGTTTGAGCAAGATTGGCAGCGACTTGCTGGTAATAAGCATCATGTTAGGCATCTTCCTATTACTAGCGGTGATGACCGTAAAAGACAAGATCGACGCTTAAAATGTAATATAGTTATACTGACACACCCGCACGAGATTCTAGAAGGTACATGAAGATTCAGGCTACCCTTTGTAATCTAAAAGAGGCACACAGACAGTATTAGGTGATAATTAATAATCTCTATCGAAGGGAATTGTAATAAAATTATTAACTAAAGAAAATCTTTGTTATACTGCGGGAAATTCAATATACCTGTTTACAAGGAACAAGTGTTTTATTAGGCTTGTTTGTGGGGAGATTTTACAGGTTACTTGTAATTTTAGGAAAAAAAATTCTGGGGTAGGGTTGGTGTTCTTTGTTACATGGAATAGGTGGAAGTTTTCAGTGCACTTTCTCGTCTTATACTAATTAATTGTCTTCATAGACCCAGAACAACGCGCTTCATTGAGAAGCTGCTGAATGAGTTCCCTGAGGAGACGAGAAAAGTTATAGAAGTGTCACATTAAAATCGATTATATTAGCTGGGGAGCTAAATTAAATAAAATGTGAAAAGCCGAATAGATACATTGATCCGTATTGGCCTTCGGGATAGCCGCGTCGACCCTTCAACTCGGTTCAGGGAACCCTTTGAGCCGCCTTCCATT
>CAYPNN010000022.1:2627-11196 GCA_964412065.1 uncultured Candidatus Bathyarchaeia archaeon | reverse complement strand
TGTCGCTGCCCCCGGATATCAGGTTCAAAAGCATCTCCGTCTCCGCATCCCGGAGCGCCTCCGCCACGTCCACAGGCTCGGCGTCGGCGACCACGATCTTGCTCATGGTCTCGGGGCCGAACTCGTCAGGCGCCGGACCCATCTGCACCTCGACGCCCTGCTCGCCCACCTCCATGAACCTGGGCGCCTTGTTGGGATCCGCGTATATGGCCTCGGAGAGGTCCCTCCCTATCTTGCTCCCGTCGATGTCGAACGCGGCGACGACCCTTATCTCGCCGACGCCGTAGCCCCCGACAGACGGGTTGAGCAGCCCCAGCTTGCTCCCGTTGACCCTGTAGTACTCGATCCCCTGCAGCAGGGCTGAGCAGCAGTTGCCCACCCCCGCCACAGCCACACGTATCTCACCCAACGCCCTTCACCGCATCACCTAGAAACACAGGGAACACCTATACAAGGCTAACGTTCACCCCTCGGGACGTCAGCGCTTCCTGGGGTACGCGATCCTGCTGTGCCTCAGCCCCAGCTTGACGACCAGCTCAGCCACCTTGAGTGAGGCCTCCGCGCCGTCCAGTATGGGGACGCCCAGGCTCTCCCTGAACCTCTCGCCCAGCCCCCACAGCGCCAGGCAGCCGAGGACGAAGACGTCTCCCTCTCGCATCTCGATCCTCTCCTCGATCTCCTCCCTCAGCGCTTCCACTGTCCCGTCGAGGTCATTCCTCATCTCCAGCACAGGCATCTCGGGGACGACTCTGCAAGGTTTCCTCCCGAGGACCATCGACAGCGCCGTCATGGCCTCGCCGGGGCCTATGACGGGTATGTCCACGAGCTCCCTGGCGGCCGCGAGTGCCGGGTCGCCGCCGCACCAGATGATGGCTGCGTCGACGCCGTCACGCTCGGCCTCCCTGACCAGCCTCAAGACGTCGGGTCCTGCGAGCACGGCGTCCGCCTCCGACTCGATCGCCGGGGGGCCCACCTCCACCTGAACCGCCTCGACCTCGGTGCCGGGGTCCGCTATCCCCCTGAGGTAGCTCAGACGCTCCTCGACGCCCTCCCCCGTGAGCCCCGTGATGGGTATGACAAGCCTTATCCGCATGACAACCGGTAAACACTCGATTAAGAACGAGAAAAGTCTTCCCAGTCTGGGCTAGAAGGTTCATAAAAAGAGGGAGATTCAGGTTTCCGACGTTCTTGTTTTCGTTGAGGATAGGAACTGGGTTAGGCTGTTAGCCTGTTCCATCGTCTCCTTCTTCGGGCTCGTCATCTTCCCCGTGTACCTCATCCTCGTCGTCGGCGCTTAGACCCAAATCTTCCACGTCGTCGATCCTGTCACTTAGCTCGTCGAGTCGCTCATCCAGCTGCTCGAGGGCCTCGTCGTCTTCCGCCTGTTCCAGGGCAGCCTTGATCTCGTCCAGTTCAGCCTCAAGCTCAGACGTGTCTTCGCCCTTTTCCCTGAGTTCCGCGATCTTCTCCTCAAGCTCCGCTATCTTTTCCTCGACTTTTTGTTTCTTCTTCTCGAAGTCGTCGTTTGTCCCATCGTCGTCGGTTACATCATCTGGATCTTTGCCGGTCTTGTCGTTTACTTTACCGTTGTTACTCTTTCCCTCGTCTTCGTACTCCTCCTCCAGGTCGTCGATCATGTCGTCGAGCTCGCCGAGGATCTCTTCGGCCTCATCGATCAGGTCCTCGGCCGCATCCTTGTTACCTGCGTCCATCTCGTCGTTCGCCTGGGAGAGAAGATCCTCAGCCTGCTTGATGAGACCCAGTAGTTCGTCGGTCGGTACACCTAGGGCTTCGAGCTCCATTACCCTCTCCCTGTACATGTTCAGCTTGGACTCGTGTCTGTTGAGCTTGTTGATCTCGTCGACAACCTTCTCATCAACTTTCTTGTCTTTGCCGACCCTGTTGGTCTCCTTGACCAGCCCCTTAAGGCTGTCCACCGCGTCGCCCAGGTCGTCTCTGTCGACGTCGATGTCGTCTAGGCCGGCGATTATGGCCTGGAACTCCTCCTTGATGGCCTGCGAGTCCTCCTCCGAGAGACCATACTTCGCGAGTATCCTGAGCATCTTGGTCTCCAGTTGCTGGACTCTGTGCCTAGTCTGGTCGATGAAGTGCTCCATCTTCTCCTTCTTCTTCGGTTTACTGATGGTCTGTAGCGTGGCTGTGAGCTTGCCGAGTGCGCCGTTGGCCTCGCCTAGCAGAGACCCCGCGGTGTCCAGGTCTCCCTGGTCCAGGGCTTCCTCTAGTTGATAGAGGTATTCTTCCGCTTCGAGGATGATCGCATCCGCCTCGGATACGTCGATACCCTGTGCCTCTAGCTCTTCGGCTATCGCCTTGAGTTTCTCCAGGCGGTTAACTGCCTTCTCGTAGCCTGCCAGCAGCTCGTACGCGTCGTCTTCATCTTCGTCTTCTTCCTCTGACCCGGTTTCGTCTTCCTCGTCTGTCTTCAGTGCCAGGGATGCCGCTTTCCCGTACTTGTTGAGGGCTTTCGTCGCCTTATCGAAGGACTCCTCGTAGTCGCCGGCGTCGTATAGTGCCTGCGCCTCGTCGCGGAGCTCGTCCGCCTCGCCCAAGGCTTCCTGCGCGTCCTCAAGCACCTCTCCGCCTCCCTTGACTATGGAGTCAAAAAGTGTGGCGACCTCTGCGCGGCTGTCATCAAGCACCCCCAGGAGCGTCTCGGCTGCCTGCTGGGGCGTCCCCGTCTCCTCGGCTGCTGCGAAGCTTATTCCTCCGGCTGTCGAGGTGGCTAGCAGCATTATCAGGAGCGCCGTGATCGTCCTCTTCATGGTTTTCTTCACTGCCCAGACATCCGGGTGCTTTTCATAATAAGAACCCGGAGGAACCGTTTGGAACCCTAGTTTCATGGTTGACCCTCCTGATCCTTGAGCTGGAGGTATGTCTCCCGTCCCACGGTGCTCACCTCAAGCAATCCCTCCTCCTCAAGCCGCTTTATCATCCGCCAGGCACTGGATTTTGGTATGTCGAAACGCTCCCTGACCTCGGTTATGAACGCGCCGCCGGACTCCTGGACGTACCTGAGGACCGCCTTGTCGTCGGTCCTGAGGTTTGGTCGGTCCCTGAAAACGGCGTCGAGGTCCACCTGGGGCGCCTGTGCCGCGGGTTTCGCTGGGAGCCCGCGTTGTCTGCTGCCAAGGTACATGTACCCGGCCGCCAGCAGAGCCGCGACCGCCACACCTAAGATTAAAAGCGTCTGGCTGCCCCCCGCCCCAGCCTCGGCGTTGAGCGCCGCCTCGTAGGCCTGCTCGGCCTTAGTCAACGAGGCCTCGTATTCACCGCCTTCATAGGCCTCGATCGCCTCGTCGAGGAGCTGGTTGGCCTGCGTCAACGCCTCTGCGCCTACCTGCCCTGCCTTCGTCTCTACGAGTGCCTCCGCCTCCTCTATGGCATTCAAGGCTTCGGCGGCGGCGGCCTCCGTCTCCCTCGCCGCCTCCACGGCTTGTATTGAGAGCTGCTCCGACTGGGAGTATAACCCATCCGCGTAGGCTTCCCTCGCCCTGCCGAGTGTCTCCTCGGCGGCGTCCACCACGACTCCCTTGAGCCTCACCTCGTCCACCGTCCCCTCGGCGTTGTTGAGCAGGACGAGGGCGTGTTCCCTGGTACCCGTCGACCCCAGTATATATGAGACGGATGACGCGCCGGGGGGCATAGTTACGGTGGCTTTGCCGTCGACTATGGTGATGCCGCTCGGCGTGGGCGACAAACCCACCAGCACGGCGTCTCGCGGGAGGGTGATGATGACGTTTGCCTGCGAGGAGACGCTGACAGCCCATATGGAGCCCGTCTTGTTCGTCAGGGACTGAGTCGAGTAGGATATGGTTATCTCGTTAGCTCCAAAAGAGTCGACCTCGACCCCGCCATCGACGGGGTCCCAGTCCAGGATTATCCCGTCCAGGTCGACCACGAGCATGTCCAGGTAAGTTTCGCCGGGCAGCGTGACGTTCACCCTCGCCAACGTTGGCTCGGGCTCCACCACATACTCCACGTTGACGCTCCCATCCGAGAACACGTCGAGGATCATGGTCACCGGGGAGTAGTCCTGCCCCCAAGCCGTCGAAACAAACAGCGACACCGATAACATCAACAGGAAAACTAGTCTAGCAGGGGTCATCCGGCTCAATGACATCAACTCTTGAAAAATATCTAATACCAAGTCAAAAGGAATTGTGGCGTATTAATATAGTAAATAAATACATGTTCTGGGGCTGCATCCTGGCAGCCGTTTCACCTTTCTAAGGCCTTCGTCATGACGAGCCCGTCCTCGTCTCCATAGTAGCCTTCAACCTTCCTGAGGTAGGCGTAGCCTCTGCGGCTGTAGAGCCTCTGGGCGTCCAAGTTGGACTCCCTCACCTCGAGGTAGGCTGTCTTGGCGCTCAGCCGGAGGAACCGGGCCTCAAGCTCATCCAATAGCAGGGTCCCTATGCCTCTGTTCCGGTGCCGGGGGTCTACGGCGACGTTCATTACGTGTCCCATCCTGCTGTTACCCCTCGCATTCAACTCTCCCACGGTATAGCCCACCAACTTCTCGTCGACGGTCGCCACGATGAAGAGCTCGGGGTTCATGTTGGCCATGAGCCTGAAGAAGTTCATTGACCACGGCGTCGGGTAGCTGCTACGCTCGATCCTATGTATCTCCTTAAGATCTCCGTCTCTGAGCCCCCGAAGCCTGATTTCCTGCACTACCTGATCACTTTCTGGCTGGTCGACTTAAACAGCTGGTATATGCCGCCTAATGTGAACGCAAGCCCACGCAGCAGATCTAAAACCGGGTAGGCTATGAGCTTCCATAGCTTCCCTGTGCTGACGCTTATCGGCAGGTAGTAGAGCATGATGACAAGCATGAAAAGGCCTAGGGAGCCGAGGCCGAGGTTCAGGGGCAATGGATGGCTGATCCTTAGCCAAAGGTACATCATGAAAAGGAAGAAGACTAGCATGCCTGTCATGAATATCAGGTACGACGAGAACCAGTAAGCTAGGTTACTCGTTCTCTTGTTTATGAGGAGCAGGGTTCCTCCCCTACCGTAGTTGAAGTGTTGCTTTACTAGGTCCCCCAGCGTGGATCTGTGCTGGTGGAGGACGTTCACCTCGGGGTCTAGCACTATCCTGAAGCCCTTTAAACCCATCTCCTCGACGGGCTCAAGGTCGTCGAAACCATAGGTTATTTTCTCGTCGAAGAAGTCGACTCGAGCCAGACCTCTTCGACTGAACGCCATGTTGGCGCCCGCAGGGAACTGTAGCAGCCTGAGGTCGGTTCCCTCTATCCTGAAGTGAAAGCCTGGGGTTACCCGGAAGAAAGTCTCGTCCATGTAGTTGCTCAGGGGTTCGTTCTTGTCGTACCCCTCCATGGTTCCTCCGACAAAGCCTACGCTTGGGTCATGGAAGTTTGCCACGATGGCTTTGGCCCAGTTAGGGGGGACGACGCAGTCACCGTCGGTGTATGCGATGATCTCCCCGGTGCTGTGCTTGATCCCCGTGTTCCTGGCCGCGTTGAGGCCCTTCCCCTCCTGCTGTATCAGCTTCACAGGATATTCTTGGACGATCTCCTTGGTTCCGTCCTTTGAGTTGCCATCGACGACGATTATCTCAAGCTTATCCCTGTCGTAGTCGAGTTTCATGAGGGACTCCATGAGATCCCGTACGGTGTTAACGACATTCATAACTGGGACGATTATGCTAAGCGTTGAGTCATCACCATTCGGCACCATGATACGTTATCTAATTACGTGATATGACTTTCGTATATACCTAGACTTTAGTTGATTTTACCTCTGATGAAGGGTATCTCGAACAGCTTCTCGGAAAAAGCGATTCTGCTTCGGTTGTAGAACGTGAGGTCGCCGGGGTTGTGCCCCCACCTCGTTGGCCCCAGCAGCTCACCGTGATCAGACGTGATTATTACATCGGTTTTCCTCCCTGACTCCTTCACGGCGTCGAACAGCTTTGATAACTTGCCGTCAACAAACTCTACGGCCCTCCTCTGGAAGCTGTATACCGAGTTCGGGTTCTGCACCGGATAAGGTATCTTAGCCTTCTTGCCATCGTAAATTGGGGTATGAGTCTCCATCAGCAATAATATGATGAAGGCCTTATCGTTGCTGGCATAGAATTGGATGGCGTCGTCGACGATCTCCTCCACCGCGGATTCGCCCTCGTACTTGATAAACTGCTTCTCGTCGAACTCCTTCAGGAAAGCACCGCCAAGGTTGAGGTCAAGCAGGGGCACCACGACGTTGGACGAGAAGATGGCGTTCCTGTATCCGTCCCTGTGGAACTCCCGAGGCAGCCAGGCCCACTTCTTGTAGGGGTAGAGCCTGCCAACGTTGAGCCCTATGGGAGGGAAGTTCATGAGGAAGCCCACCAACGAACTGGGTGTGAAGCATGCGAAGCTGTGTGCCTTCCGCAGTTCCCCTATGGACTTCATGTTCGGCGCGTCGGCTTCTCTGAAAACGTCGTAGCGGCATGAGTCTAGGCATATGAAGAGGAAGTCCATCTTGTTCTCAGGGTCTAAGGACTGCAGTATGTCTCTCTTAATCTTAATCACATCATAGAAGTAATCTGACATGACTAGATCCTCATGCTATTATGTCGCCTATCGTTTTTCTAAAAATATAATACTTGAGTGTTAATAAAACAGTATGAATAGACCTTAGAATATAAAGCCGATGGAAATATGAAGCACTTTTCATAGCTTCTGTTTCAATTGTTCAAAAGGAATTATATCGAGTACTTGTAGTTTATAATTACTAAGAAACGATCTAGGAGTTATCTGTTTTCAATGAACAGACGCCATAAAATATTCCTTGGTATAGGTATCATTCTTTTCATCTTCTACTTAGTTGTTACAAATCCTTTCGCCGTATTGATGGAAGTAGGTAAATTCAATTATAAGATATTTTTTTTCGCAGTTCTTCTGAACTGGGCGGGCCTCCTCTTCCTAGCCGCGTCGTGGCATACACTTCTTAGAGTGCTTCAGGTGAGGACCAGCCTGTGGCGCTCCATACAGATGACCTTCGTGGGCATGTTCGTGGTCTGGATGTTCCCAATCCCTTCCGGCGTCGAGATAATCAAGGCCTACCTGGTACGGGGCGATGAGGGCAGCAACCTTGGCAAGGCCGTGAGCTCAGTCATCGTGAACAAGGTCTACTACTTCATCAGCTTCGGCGTCCTCATAACCCTCGCCGCAGCAGTCTCGTTTATGGGCGGCGACGGCATCCCAGTTCAGCCGATGATGGTCTGGTTCGTGGTGCTCTACGCCCTCGCCAACACCCTCGTCTTCGGCTTGGTTCTGGCTCCTAGGCGACTGCTGCGGTTCTATGAGGGCAGCCCGGGTTGGGTGCGGAGGAACCTCCTCGACAGGATATACAACCCAGAGATGGGGCTGGGCGGCTTCCCCGTGTTCGCGGAAGAGATAGGCAAGGCGATGGAGAGCCTCCGTAAGCGGCCCCTTGAGAACCTTCTATCCCTCCTCATGGTGGGGTTCCACTGGAGCACCGGCGCGGTGACGGCGTACCTCGTCGCGGTGTCCCTGGGCCAGCACGTCAGCTTCTGGGTCGTGGTACTCATCTACGCGGTCATCGAGTTCATCCAGCAGCTGAACATAGTCATCCCCAGCGGCCTCGGCGTGGTGGGCGCTGGGCTCACGGGGGCCTTCACGGTGGTGGGTGTGCCCCTCGGGGCCGCGTCGGCCATAAGCCTGCTGACCCGTCTCGCCACCTACTGGTTCGAGCTGGTGCTCTGCGGGGCGGTGAGCCTAAACTTCGGCTACAGGGAGGCCCTTGAGGGCTTCGAGGGGTGGCGATAACCTTTTATCTAACTACCGTGCTGTATCGCTAGTGATATAGATGGAGTTCACGCTGGAGATGGCTCAACAGATCCTCCTGTACATAGCCACATACCTCCTCGGGATGGCCTTCGCAGGCAGCTTCCTAGGCCGAAGATGGATGGGGACCGTGGACGTCTTCCTCCACAAGACCTTCAAACTGGATGTCACCATCGGCAAGTACCTCTACTGGAAGCACTTCTGCTGCATACCCAACCCGCCCAAGCCCAAGAACCTGAGGAGGCCCACGGGCCTCGCGGGCATGCTCTTCGCAAGGTTCATAGAGTAACGCAGCCAACCGGAAACATAAAAAACCCTCATGGGGGTCAAACAAGCATGCTCCGACTCGGGGTCATCGGCTGCGGCCGCGTCACCACCATGTTTCACCTCAGAGCCATCAGAGACGTCGGGGAGATCGAGGTGGCCGCGGTAGCCGATGTCGACGAGGGGCGGATGCGGACGGTAGCCAAGGAGTGTGGCGCCAAGGCGTACACCGACTACCGCGAGCTTCTCGGCGACCCGGAGATCGACGGCGTCGCCATCAACACGCCGCCGAGGTTCCACGAGGAGATGGTTCTCGACGCCCTGGACAGCGGAAAACACGTCCTATGCGAGAAGCCGCTGTCGGAGACGGTGGAGGGATGTATGAAGATTAAGGAGGCACAGCTTGAATCAGGGCTAGCGGTGCTCCCCGCCCACAACTACGCCTTCACGCCATGCCTGACGCGTCTCACC
>CAYPNN010000022.1:0-2617 GCA_964412065.1 uncultured Candidatus Bathyarchaeia archaeon | reverse complement strand
AAAAACGGGAAGTTACATCCCGTTCAACAGGCCCTCGTGGACTCAGGCGCGGTGGGAGGCGTGAGGAAGCTGACCCTGGCGTTCATGAACAACCTCAAGACGTACCGGCCCCAGACCGACTTCAGGACAACGACGGATAACGGCGTCGTCATGGACATGCTGCCGCACATCCTCAGCGTGTCTGCACAGGTCGCTGGGAGCGCGGCTGACGTCAAGGAGCTACGATGGTGGTGCGACGACTACCAGGTCTGCGACAACATGGAGACCACCCTCGTGACGGAGCTGGGGGTTGACCTTGAGTGCAGCCTGAGCTGGACCAAGCTGGTCCCCAAGTTCAGCGTCGAGGTCCACGGATTCGAGGGTAGCCTCAAGGCGGAGCTGATGATGAAACCCTACCAGGTCTCCCTGGAGAAGCGGGGGAGGAAGAAGGTCTACAGGGATCGCTGGCTCGGCTGGTACCTTGACCTCGTCAGGTTCAAGCACCCCAGCTTCAGGAACCAGTACGTTCACTTCGACCGCGTGGTTCGCGGCCTGGAGACGCCCAGGATCACGGTGGACGACGAAGCCAGTATTCTCAGGGTTATAGAGAAGATTTCCGCGATGATGTAGGAGGCATGTGGATTGAGCAGGGTATCCGTGGTTCGAGCCGACGGCGACATCCATGCGGCCGTTCGGAGCAGCGTTGAGCTATTAGACGCGAATCTGCCTCGTGGCGTCGAGGCAGTCGTCAAGCCTAACATATGCAACGCCAAGAACCCGGAAGGAATGGTGATCACCGACTTCAGGGTGATCGAGGCTGTCGTAGGCCTCCTCAAAGACAGGGGCTGCGACGTCACAGTGGTGGAGTCAGACAACATCTCAGGAACGGCGGACTCCAGGGCCGAGAGATCCGGTCTACTGGCGCTCCTCGACGATCTCGACGTAGGATGGCTTAACCTGAGCCACGACGACTACGAGGAGCATGAGGTGGCGGGGACGGTCCTCAGGATGCCCAGAACCGTCATGGAGGCAGAGTACTTCGTCAACCTCCCCAAGATGAAGACCTGCGCCCACACATTGGTGACACTGGGCATCAAGAACCTCTACGGCGTCTTCCAGAGGAAGAGTAAGGGCATGCTCCACAGACACCTGGACGAGATACTCCCTTACCTTGCTGAGACCGTGAGAAACGACCTGGTGGTGGTGGACGGCTTGACCTGCATGGAGGGGAACGGGCCCGTCGTCGGTAACCCCGTCTGCCTCAACATAGTCGTTGCAGGCGTAGACATCGTCTCCGTGGACTCGGTGTGCAGCAGCCTAATGGGGTTCGACCCCGCCGAGATACTGCACATCGCGTCATCAGTTGGGCGTGCGCCCGGCATGGCGGACGTCGAAAGGATCGAGGTGGTGGGGGAAGACTGGACGCGGCTTGTCCACGAGTTCGAGCCCCCGTACAGCCTCAAGGCCACCCTCAAGAGCCTTCGCGCCATCAAGGACATATACCTGACTAGGTGACCGGGAGCCAGCTCGCCTCCTCCACGGTAAACGATATATTCAGTTGCGGCACCCTGACAGGGGATGAATAACGCCATCAAGGTGCTTCTGCTCTCCGTGTTCGTGGCGATGCTGGGCCTCGGCATCGTAAGCCCCATCATGCCGCTGTACGCTGAGAGCCTCGGCGCCACCTACACACAGGTAGGGCTGCTGAGCTCGGCTTGGAGCATATCAAGGCTAATCTTCAGCGCCCCAGCGGGGAGGTTCAGCGACTCAACCAGCAAGAAGAAGGTGATGGTCGCCGGGCTGCTCGTCTACGCGGTCGTCAGCCTCATGTACGTGTTCGCGTGGGACTTCAACTCGCTCCTCTCGTTCAGGTTCGTCCACGGCCTGGGCTCCGCCATGACCATGCCCATCGCTATGGCCTACGCCGCGGAGCTGGCACCCGAGGGCGAGGAGGGAAGGTACATGGGCACCATGAACTTCGCCATGTTCGGCGGCATGGGGTTCGGGCCTCTCCTCGGCGGCAGCCTAACCGACATGTTCAACATGAGCGCACCATTCTACTTCATGAGCGGGCTCACCGCCCTGAGCCTGATGCTCGTGATTCTGTTCCTGCCAGACCTGGGCTCGACAACGTACGCAGCAGACAAGCCCAAGCCCTCGTTCAGGAGGGTTTTATCGAACAGGGTGTTGTTGGCCAGCTTCGTGTTCAGGGCTGTGAACGCCCTCGGCCGCGGATCCATCATGGGGTTCCTGACCATCTTCATGACCAATGCGGTCGCAGACGGCGGCTTGGGGCTATCCGTTACAGAGGGGGGCATCGTGCTCTCCGTAGGCCAGCTCTCCTCGGCTTTTCTCCAGAGGCCGTGCGGCGACCTAGCGGATCGCCACAACAAAAACAAGTTGATCATAGTGGGGGGCCTGGTGGCGGTCGTTGGCATGGCCTCGTTCCCGTTCACCCACAGCTTCTGGCAGGTACTGAGCGCCAGACTCCTGTTCTCGGCTGGAAGCGCCTTGATGACCCCTGCCATCACCGCGATAGCGGCCATCGAGGGGCGCAACCTGGGCATAGGGACCACCATGAGCGTCTTGCAGAGCGCCATGAGCCTGGGGATGATGGCTGGGCCGCTCATCTCAGGGG
>CAYPNN010000021.1:0-11263 GCA_964412065.1 uncultured Candidatus Bathyarchaeia archaeon | reverse complement strand
CTACAGGACCGTCTTCGGTTGGGCTCTAGGGTAACGGGTTCTCGGATCTAGTCATCAGGGCTCTCAACACGATGATGAGCCCCAGGGCTATGAGGAGGACAGGCCACCATTCATCCAGATCGAAGGCTACGCCGGCGCCGATGAGGGCGACGAAGCCGCCTCCCACCATGTAACCGAAGCCGTGTTCGAAGACCCCTGACTGGCTGTAGGCCCATAGGCCTCTGAAGACTATGATGAGCCCCAGCCCCAGCAGGAACACGCCGCCGAAGTCGGCCCAGCCAAGTAATCCTGCGTTCTGGAGGAGCAGGCTCAGCCCGAGCCAGATCACCACCAGCCCGCCTATGATGGCGGCTTTCTCGTCTTCCTCCTCGCGCTTCTCGTGTTTCTCATCTTTCTCGTCGCGTCTACGGACCGGCCTCACCGGCCGCCTCCTCAGTGAGTACCTGCACTTGGGGCAGTACTCGTCATCCTCGCTGATCTCTTCTCCACAGTTTGGACAGAACGGCATTCTTATCAAACCCTGTTTAGACTGATTCACGTAGGCGGTTTATTAAGAGTTACCAGACACCGCCTTATCCGGCGCCCCCACCAAGCTGTAAAGGCCTACGCCGATGAACATGAACACGGAGACTGAGAGCCAGCCGAGGCGGTAACTCAGGGTGTAGTCCCTTACGTAGCCGAGAGTGTAGGGGAGCACCAAGGCACCGAGGGAGGCGAAGGTGTTGTGCACCCCTGAGATGCTGCCAGCCGCCTCGGCGCCGAACACGTCGGGTATTATGGTGAACGAGGGGCTCCTGACGAAGTTGATGAACCAGCCCAACACGAGGACGGCGAGGTAAACCCATGACCCGGTCAGCCGCCCCGCGAAGAGAAGCACGTCAAGGCCCAGAAACGCGAAGCTGGCCATGAGGACGTTCCTCTTGCCGAACCTGTCGGAGACCAAGCCGCCCAATGGGTTCGAAAGCATGCCGGCAAGGTTGAAAAGGGAGAGGGCGCCGCTAGTCGCCACGACGCTTAGGCCGTACTCCTCCTTGAGGACCAGGGGCAGCCACGCGATGTAGGTGTAGTAGCTGCCGAGCCTTACGAACTGGGTCAAGGCCAGAAGCCAGAAGACCCTGTCCCTGAAGGGTAGGTTTGAGAGGCTCAGCCGCCTGTCGTTGGAGTCGTCCCTGTCCCTGAGGAGGAGCCACACAGCCGCCCCAGCGGCTAAGCCTACGGCTCCTGCGGATCTGATGGTCAGCCTCCACCCGGCGTCCAAGCTTATCAGCGGCACCGCCCATGAAGCGGCGACGAGCCCCACGCTGCCCCCGATGTTCAGCACCCCCAGAGCCGTTCCCCGTTCCTCGGAGTTGAACCACGCCGAGACGAGCCGAACGCTGGGCACGAAGATCCCTGCGCCAAGGAGGCCGGAGAGGAACCTTGAAGCCAATGCGAACGCCACGGTGTGGCTCAGCCCGAACAGCATGGTGGACGCGGAGACCCCGAGCACGCTCAGAGTTATCACGGGCCTGCTTCCCCTGCTGTCAGCCAGCATACCCCAAGGTATCTGGCCCAGCATGTACCCCACGAAGTAGGCAGACATCAACGCCCCGGACTGGGTGTAGCTGAGACCCATCTCGGCCTTTATGGTCTCGAGGACGTTGGTGTACGCGCTGTTCATGAGGTTCAGGGTGGCTAGGGCAAGGAACCCTCCGACGATTATCCTCCTGTGCCTGAATACCCCGACTCCGGTCAATCAATATTCCTCCAACACCTTCACTATGATGCTGGCGACGCCATTACCCCATCGAATAAGGAGGCTATTGTATAAACTTGATTATAAAATCGTATCTCTAAAGATTATATATAGAAGACCAAGACACGTTTCAAAACCACCCATCCAGTGACGGAACTTGAAACTCCCGACGACAGCGAGGACAAAGCAGCCTCCCATTAAACTTTTCTTTCGGAGAATAAATCACGTTCTTCTGGCAATGTGGACACGATGTTTATTCCATTCTTTTACTCCGTACACTTTATCATCATCATTATAAATGGTTCTTTGTTATGATTAATTTATCGTCGTGATTTAGTGATGTACGCTATAATTAGAAGGGCGGTATTATTTTGGATGCATTATAATCACTATAGCAATACTTAATTGAGTTTGGAGGAAAAGGCTTGATCCATCAAAACTGCGCGCGAAAAAACCTAGAAGCCTAACCCTTTTTTCTGCTCTAATGTTGAAGCTAAATATAGGTAATGGGTATGTGTTCCTGTCGCTCAACTTGCTAGTAATTTTCAAATAGTATCTGTATGCCACTTATATCTGAACGGTAAATGATTGCTGATCTAGTTTTATTAAATGGGAAAATCGTGACAGTAGATCTGAAGGAGACCATCGCGGAGGCAGTGGCTGTCAGGTTTGGTAAGATCTTGGCTGTAGGGTCCAATGACGAAATAAAGCCGCTGATAGACGGGGAAACGAGGGTCATAGATCTCGAGGGCAGAACGGTTATACCGGGACTGAATGACACCCATGGTCACCTCTTTGGTTCAGGTGTTGGCTTAGGTTACATCGATTGTAGCGAGGAAGGCGGGGTCAGGTCTATCAAAGACATCCAGAACAGGATCGCTGAGAGGGTGAAAACTACCCCGAAAGGCGATTGGATACAGGGCATCAAGGTCGATGAATCCAAACTGGCTGAGAAACGCATACCTAACAGGTGGGACCTAGACGTCGCTGCGCCGGACCATCCAGTCTTCTTGACTTACGTGGGCGCCCACGTATACGTAGCCAACACCAAGGCATTCGAGATTCGGGG
Organism: uncultured Candidatus Bathyarchaeia archaeon; assembly: GCA_964412065.1. Lineage (GTDB taxonomy): Archaea > Thermoproteota > Bathyarchaeia > TCS64 > TCS64 > RBG-16-57-9. Next base: position 8,459 of record CAYPNN010000021.1, on the reverse strand, counting down.
TATAACAAAGGATACAAAAGATCCGTTTCCTTGGGGAAGGTTTGATAGGGATCCTGAAACGGGAGAGTGCACAGGCATAATCTATGAGGGTGCTTCAGAATTAGTGAAGCCTGAGACGAAGCCGGAGGAGGTTGTAGAAGGTATAAAACGGATGAGCAAGAAGTACGTGTCTGCAGGTTTAACATGTTTCTATGATGCATATATTACGGGTAAGGAACTAAAGGCATATCAAGAGGTTTTGAGTAGTGGCGAGCTTCCCATAAGAGTGAGGTGGGACATGCATGTAAATACAATAAACGAGCTGGAGAAGATGGGTCTCTCAGTACCATTTGGCTTTGGAAATGAGTGGTTGAAGATATGTGGTGTAAAAGTCTCAACGGATGGAGCCATATCTGGTCGCACTGCAGCTCTAAGGAAACAGTACCTACACAAACCTAACTATTATGGTGAGCTGAAGATGACAAAGGAGGAAGTTATAGACATAGTAACGAGAATTCACAAAGCTGGTCTTCGAGCATCGGTACACGCCAACGGAGACCAGGCGATAGTTAATTTCCTTGATGCTGTAGAGGAAGCTCTAAAGAAGTATCCAAGGGATGATCACAGGCATAGAGATATTCACTGCTCAGTTGTGGACCCAGAAATCATCGAAAGAATCAAGAAACTAGGGGTTATCCCCACCATTTTCGGAGCCTACGCCTATTACCACGGAGACAAGATCCTGCCCGCGTTTGGCCCTGACAGAGCCGAGTGGATGTTCGCCGCTCGCTCTATGCTCGACGCAGGCCTCAAAGTGGCAGCCCACTCCGACTCCGAGGCGTCCCCTTATCCACCGCTAATGGGGATACATGCACTTGTTAACAGGAAGACAAAAGCAGGCATTCCCTATGGTCCGAGTCAACGGATCTCAGTTATGGAAGCCCTGAGGCTTTATACTATCAATGCAGCTTATCATACGTTTGAGGAAGACATTATGGGCTCTATTGAGCCCGGTAAGCTCGCTGACATGGTGGTCTTGGGAGAGGATATTCTCACAGTGCCGACTGAGACGATCATTGACATCCCCATCGATATGACGATTGTAGACGGCAAAATAGTATACCAAAGAAATAATTAAACTGATTTTTTTTATATTTGTGACTAACAAACATTCTCTAAACGATTATTAAAATTTGTTTATTCCTAGTGACAGCCTTGATTATAAAATATGGAAAGAAAAAGGAGTAGCCTTAGATGATGAGTCTGCCCATCTCGTCCGCCTTGAGCAGGTTATCCCAGGTGGCGGCCGTGGTCTCCTGGATTTCAGCGATCTCTCCCTCGGTCATGTGGCGGAACCTCGCCTGTGGTTTGAGGTACTCCGTCACCGGCTTCAGTTCTTTAGGCTTGTAGTTCAGCTTGAACTTTTTGCCGTCCATGATCTCGTATAGAGGCCAGATGCCGCTCTGGACGCTGGCGCGGGCTATCTCGATTGTCTTCGCGGGGTCGAACCTCCAGCCCACCGGGCAGGGGCTCTGTATGATGAGCATCCTGAAGCCCTCGATGGTCTTCATGTAGTTTACTTTGGCTATGAGGTCCTCCGGGAAGCCTACGCTGGCTGTGCCGACGTAGGGAACGTAGTGGGCCGCGAAGATGAACGGGATGTTCTTCTTTGGCCTAGGCTTGCCTCTGCTCTTGGGGCCGACGGGGTTTGTGCTTGTCCTTGCGTACTTGGGGGTGGCTCCGCTCCTCTGGTTGCCGGTGTTCATGTAGGCCTCGTTGTCCTTGGTGATGACGATGATGTTTTCGTTCCGCTCCGCGGCGGCGCTGAGCCCCTGCATGCCGATGTCGTATGTGCCGCCGTCACCGTAGAACCCGACAGCGAGAATGTCCTCGCGTCCGATGGCCTTGAGTCCATGGCTTGTGCCTGTCAGCTGGGCTCCGCCGCCCTCGAACACGGTGCCGACTCTCGGAGTCTGTGTGACCGAGTCTGGGCAGCACGGTACTCCATGCCTGATGACGTTGGGGCCTAGCGCCTTGAAGGCCAACCTAGCGGCAAGAGCCGCTCCACATCCCTGGCATGCGCTGCCTGGGGTGATGGTCAGCTCGCTCAACGGTATCTGGGCCCTCGTGATTCTTTCACTCATTCTTCATTTCTCCTCCATCGTACCTCTTAAACCCATGTCACCTTCTCCACTTTGCCTCCCTTGGCGGCCTTGAGTATCTTGTCTCCGACCATCTCGAAGTCGTGTGTACGGACCTCTTTACCACCAAGTCCGGCGTGAAACTGTAGCGTCACAGGTCTTTCCTCTAGGTCGTATAGCGAGTCTCTCAGCTTGCTGAACGCGGGGCCGCCCTTGCCTGGACAGATGCTTCTGTCGACCACGGCGAAGCCGTCGAGCTTCTTGGCCCACTCCTGGAAGTCCTTCACAGGGAAGGGTATGAAGCTCCTCAGCTTGATGAGGCCGACCTTCTTGCCCTCCTTCTGCATCTTGTCGACGGCTGCCTTGCATGTGCCCGCGATGGTGCCCATGGCGATGATGGCGCACTCGGCGCCCTTCATCCTGTATGGCTCGATCATGCCGTTGCCGTAGCGTCTGCCGAAGACCTTCTCGAAGCTGTCCATAGTCTCCTTGAGGACATCCTCTATCTTCAGGACCGCCTCGTGGTGGATCTTCCATGGCATCTGCGGGTCCCCACCGCCCCAGCCCCTACTAAAGGTAGATGGGTCTACCTCGTCGGGTAGTATGCTCGGCATAGGCTTGTATGGCGGCAGCCATTCATCGACCATCTCCTGGTCGGGGATCTCGACGGGTTCGGCTGTGTAGCTGAGCACGTATCCGTCGTAGCCGACGGCGATGGGAATCCTCACCCTCGCATCCTCGGCGACCCTGTAGGCCATCAGCAGGCTGTCCAGGACCTCTTGGGCGTGCTCTACGTACTGGTGTCCCCAGCCTGTCCACTGCTGGCTCATGAGGTCGCTGTGGTCAGGCTGCATGCCCTTGTAGCCTCTATGGACGACTGCCATGACGACCGGGAGCCTGGCGCTGCCTGTGGTCTGCATCGGGTGATGCATGTAGAGCAGCCCGGGACCGCTGGTGCACGTGAACGTCCTGGCGCCGACCCTTGAGGCGGCCTGCACGACAACCTGGCTCGTGAGCTCGCCCTCTACGTTGACGAAGTCGAAGTCCCACTCGCCTGCGGCGTACATCTCGCTCAGGTACTGGGTGATAGTCGTCTGGGGCGTGACCGGGAAAGCACTGGCGACCTGAACCTTAGCGAGCTTCACAGCCGTGGCGGCGGCCTTGTTTCCTACCATTACTTCGTAAGACATCTTTCTATGCCTCCACTCTCACCATCTCTATCGCGTCTACTGGGCACTCGTTGGCGCAGACGCCGCAGCCCTTGCACTTCCTGTACTCTATCACGGGCTTCTTCTTCTCCTCGTCCCACTGTATGGCGGTCTCGGGGCAGAAGATCCAGCAGGCCTTGCAGCCGATGCATTTTTCTACGTCTACCTCGGGGGTGAACACGCGCCAGCTGGACACGTCCTTGAGGACCCCGTAGCCGCCGACGTGGATGTCGACCTTCTGCTCTGGGGCGTCCTTGACCACCGCCTGGATGGGTCCCTTGACCTCGTCGTAGCTCCGCTTGACGGCGGCGATGTTCATGTCACCGAGCCTGCCGGGGAAGTACTTCTTGATGGCTTTATCGATGGACTCTACCTTCAGAAGTCCTGTGATCTTGGCGAACGCGCCCAATATGGCCGTGTTGGTGATGGGTCTTCCGAGCGTCTCGAGGGCGATCGTCGTGGCGTCTACCGTGGCGACTTTGAAGTTTCCTCCTAGCTTAACCTCCTCGGGAGGATAAGCAGTGTTCAGTAGAACTAGGCCGCCGGGTTTGAGGTTGTCAACGACCGCCTGCTGCTTAGCGATGAGGGGGTCGAGGACGACGCTGATGTCTGGGTTATGGACTAGCTCCCTCTCCCTGACGCGCACGTCATCGATTCTCACGAAGGCAGTAAGCGGCGCCCCACGCCTCTCCGTGCCGTACATGGGGATAGCCTGAGAGTACTTGCCTTCCTCGTAGGCAGCAGTGGCGATGATCCTCGAAGCGGTTACCGCTCCTTGGCCGCCCCTGCCGTGTAACCTTATTTCGATCAATGTATTCACTCTACGTGAATCGTTACTCTACCCCATATCGGTTATTAAGAATAACGATTTCACATCAAACGGATAATGCCGACATTTAAAGTGTTCTAAAATCGTCGCGAGAACCCTAAATAATCTAGTACGTTGTTTTTTCTCTTAAAATTGCGATACATTTAGGTTAGTTGTCTAACCTTTTTATTAGACGATATACTAAATTGTTGGACCAATCATGATGGCTGAACGGGAACGGGGCTTCCGTAAGATGCTTGAGAAGAGCATCGTCGAGAACATCAAGATCGAGCATCAGGTGGTGCTCAAGGGACAGTACCAGAAAGCATACGATCTGCTACGTGACAGCCTGGACACAGGGATAACGCCCTGCCTCGTCGGGCCTCCCGGGGTCGGTAAGAGCCTCCTGGCGCGGAAGGTGGCGGAGGACACGGAACGCAGCTTCCACGAGGTCTTCTTCGACGAGAACGTCACCCCTAGTAGACTCATCGGCTCCTTCGACCCGGCGCTAGTCGTCAGGGACGGCAGAAACGTCAGCAGCTTCGAGCCGGGGCCCCTCATCAGGGCCATGGTGGAGGGCGGCCTCTTCGTCGCCCAGGAGCTCAACAGGGCAACCGAGTTCTGCCAGAACAGCTTGATCAGCCCCCTGGAGGAGCGGCACTACCACCTGTTCCCCCTAGGCATGGTGAAGGCCCACGAGAACTTCGCGTTCGTGGCCACCCAGAACCCCATCGAGACCGCCGGCACGTACAGGCTGAGCAAGGTCCTCGTTGATAGGGTTGGCTGCTGGATAAGGCTCGGGTACCCGACTAGGGAGACCGAGATGGAGATCATCATAGAGAACACGCCTGCGTTCAGCCTCCCGACGAGCGCGCTGGAGAAGATTTACGACATCGTCGACAATACGAGGCACACGCCGTCTCTGGAGGTCCCGGCTTCGCCCCGCTCAGGCATATTCCTTACGAGGCTTGTGAACCGTTACCTGAGCAGGTTCGAGGACGAGGACGCCGCCATCAGGTTCTTCGCCCCAGCCGTGCTCAGTAAGGAGATGCGAGTCAGGGACGAGGGCAAGACGGTGTCCATGGTCGTGGAAGAGATAATAGAGAGGAGACTCGCGTAGGTGTCGGACAACGCGTACATGAGGTATCCCTTCAGGTACGCGCACTACTTCATCCCAGAGTTCATCACCCGGCTGCGTTTGAGCCGCGATTGCGAGGTGAAGCCTAGCCCACGGCAGGGCATCAACATGGGCAGGCTCCTGCTACCGCCTTACCTCAGGCAGGGTTACCTCAGCTTCAACGATCTGTTGAATGCCGCGGTTGTGACGTCTCACATGGAGTGTCAGCGTGCCGCCGAGAAGATAGCGGCTGAGATACTCGTCAACCTTGAGCACGAGGAGCTAGAGCCAGAGTATGATGTCTACGGCGAGGACTTCATGAGCCTCCTATCCAAGAATATGCAGGAGGAGGTCTACGTGACGCCGCACGGCATAGGGCAGGAGAACGACTTCGCCGCCGCCCACAACAGCACCGTCGACCAGTTCGACAGCTTCCAGAACAAGCCAGACATAGGCGTCGGGCCGGGCGAGGACGAGATCGTTAAGACCGGCGTTAAGTCGATGAAGAACACCAAGAGCGAGGAGACCCGTAAGATACTGGCGGAGCTCCTGAAGGAGAAGCTGCTGAAGCTTGGCCGCGAGTTCGAGAGGAATGAGGACTGGGCTAAGCATCGGAGCATCACCCCGTTTCAACAGGGGGAGGACCCTAACCTCATCGACGAGGAGCGGAGCCTCGAAAACATACTGGATCTGGGGCGCAGCGTGGAGGAGATCAGGTACGACGACTTCATGATGAGGCAGCCCGACAGACAGAAACGGACCATCATCCACATCCTTGACATCAGCAACACCATGTTCTACGACCTTGAGGGCATCAACAGCATCAGCTACAGCGTCCTAAGCATGGTGCCCCTGATGTGGGGGCTGCGCCGGGAGAAGTATGGTCTCTGCCTCTACGAGTCCAACAGCCACATAGTGAAGGATCTCTACGAGGAGATCAACATCACTCCTGTGCTGGAGGACCTCATAAGCATGGTTACCATGACGACCACGGAGATGGAGAGGCGGTTCAGCGGTGGCTTGTCCAAGATGACGTGGGGCGGCACGGTGCCCGGGAAGAGCCTCCAGTGGGCGTACGAGCAGATAACCGACATTAGCGACCGCAGCGACAGGATTGTGTTCATCTTCAGCGACTTCGTGCTCACGCAGCCCGGGGAGCTGACGGAGGAGAACGAGCAGAACTACTATGTTCTTGAGAGGATGGTGGACATGGGTGTCAGGGTCTGCGCCTGCGTCTCGCCCTTGGCCCACAAGTCGATATTCAGGCCTTATACGAGAGAGTCTCTTGAAAGGATGAAGAAGATAGGGATCCGCCAATTGGAGACGTATAAGCCGAGCATCTTCCTTGATGAGGCTCAGGAATTTATTGAGGAAAGATAATTTAGATATCTACTAAATAATTGTCCTCATTTATTGAGATAATAATATTATATATATGTCATTGTTAATTTAAAGCAAATGCCGTCTTTATCAGATCAAAGAAAACTTCGTATTGAAGATCTGGTTGAATACGGTAAGAAATATAAAAACAGCATTACTTTGTGTGATAAAGTTTTTTTTTATTGTAGGAAAAAGTATCCTACCCTTACTACTAAGACTATTCAAGATTATACTAAAACAGCAATAAGAATAATTTTAGAGGATTATTCTCAAGAATTTAGACCTGAATAAAAAAATTTCTACGTTTTTAAAGGAGATAGTATTGTATAATAAGAGTAATAATATATCATTTTTATTATATTATTAAATTTATTATTCTCATTCAATGATGATTATTTAATATAATCATCATAATTTATAATTGTAAATAGTTAATCTTAATCAACGACTATAATTAATTTTTTTCAAGCATATTAGGCCACCGAACTGAGTGACCCGGGCTCCAGCAGCCGAGTCCACCGGTATTATCTTGGTTTGGATGTTTCTGTTTGTAGAGACTTGGATTAACCTTTGTGTTCTTCTTTTGTGCCTCGTGTGGAAATAGTCGGTGACGAGCAAGCACTCGGCCTCGCCACTGCCGTATATGTGTGACTCGATCTCGTCCAAGCTGAACAACAATGTATCTATTCTTTCTGGATCGTTCAGACGCTCCTCAAGCAAATTAATGACGTTTAATAGATCCTTGCTGGTCGCCTCTGACAGCCTATCCTTGAAGCGGTTCGTCATGATTATGTCGCGGACCTGACGCTCATCCGTCGCGGCCATGGGCACATGCTCGAAGGTGGTTTTGTTTAGACCCCACCCTTTGAGGAGCCAGCTGTGGTGCCTCTCCACGTGATTCATAAACGAGGCGTAGTCCTTCTCGTCGATGGACGCTACGAGCATGGTTTTCACCCCTTGCCTGATCTTCGGTCGCAACGCGTCGACTATTGACTCGTAGAGCCCGTATGACGATTCTTCGCTGATTTTCTGATCAAACTTGACTGACTCGCTGTAGATGTTCCAGATCGCTGCATCTAAGCATCGGATACCTATCATCACCGCCGTCGGGTATCCTCGCCGCCGTCTTCGTCTAGGCACGGAGATGAGGACGCTCGGCGTGTTTAAAGCGTTGAGGTGCGTCGGCTGCTTCTCCCGGGGACGGTCATGAGGTACCCGAGTGGGAGGATGAGCAGAGATGCGCCCACCAGCAGAACATACATCGTTGAGGCGCCGTAGACATCGGCAACCATGCCTCCGAAGAAGGGGCCGATGAACATCCCGACGCCGTATACCCCTTCATGGACGCCCATGGCTGACCCGAGGGCTTCTTTTGACGTCCTCTTGGCTATGAAGTCGAGCACCACCGGCGTCATTATCCCGGACCCTACGCCGTAGAGGAACAGAGGCAGAGCAAACCCAATCAGGCCCGATGCTGATCTCACAAGAAACATGGATGCGGCGAGCAGAACCGCTGCAGCGGAGATGGCCTTTCTTGCACCCCAGTCCACGAAGCGACCCACATACATGAACATAAGCCCTCTTACGCCGTTGGTCATGGTTATGAGAACCCCGATCAATGAGGATGACAGCCCAACGACGCTCATGTGTCCGGGCATGATGGTCATATAGATCCCTAGGACGAGGGTGAACGGGAGAAGCGTAGCGTAGGACAGTAACAGGTTCCTGAGGCTACCTAGGTCGATGGACCCCGTCTTTGACTCGGTGCGGAGCTCTACCCTTCCCCTGAACTTGACCGCTATGACGATTAAGCTTAGGTATAATAG